>JAFVPU010000207.1 GCA_017505165.1 Clostridia bacterium | reverse complement strand
TCCACCAAGTCTTGTATCACCGTTAGTTGCAAGTACTTCAATTACGCCATCACCAATTTCAATGATTGAAACGTCGAATGTACCACCACCAAGATCATATACTAAAATCTTTTGATTCTTTCTGTCTTGCTTGTCAAGACCATATGCCAAAGCTGCAGCTGTTGGTTCGTTGATTATACGAAGAACTTCAAGACCAGCAATCTTTCCAGCATTCTTTGTAGCTTGACGTTGAGAATCGTTGAAATAAGCTGGAACTGTGATGACTGCTTGAGTTACTGGTTGACCCAAATACGCTTCAGCATCAGCCTTAAGTTTTGACAAAATCATAGCACTGATTTCTTCTGGACTATATTGTTTGTCATCAATTTTTACCTTGTAATCAGTTCCCATTTCACGCTTGATTGAAATGACAGTTTTGTCAGGATTCGCAATCGCTTGACGCTTTGCCACTTGACCTACGAGACGATCACTATCTTTGAATCCCACCACACTTGGAGTGGTTCTTCCACCTTCGCTATTCGCAATAACGGTTGGTTGACCACCTTCCATAACTGCAACACAGCTATTTGTTGTTCCTAAGTCTATACCAATAATTTTTCCCATAAATATACCTCTCTTTTTATGTTAATTTTTATATTTCCTCAATTTTTTCTATTTGAAAAATTGCAAAAGTCTAGTTTATAATTCTTTATAAAAACTTATGTATTTTTTCCATTCTTTTGAAATATTTTTTTCAAAACCGAATGTCCCTTTTATTTTGTACAATACGAAGTCGTCTTCCGAGACTAATATATCTCGATAAACATCCTTGCCTTTTCTTCTCAATTTAAACATGTAGGTTTCACCATTAAAATCGGTTATTTTCGCGGTTTTGTAGCCTTGAAGATGATGGTCAAATATGGTTCTGTTAACCCATGTAGTATTAAGCCTTGTTTCCAAGAAACTTTCAATATCTGATAATGTAAATTTTTTATCCATTCGTACCTACCTTATTATATTCAAATACCTTTGCCATTTAGGTATCAATTTGTCTTGTATTTGCTTATCTGAAATTTCTCCATGACCTGGATAAATATTTGTATATTCAATATCCTTGATTTTACTCAAACTTTCTTTGAGTTCTTGTGAACTGCCTGTTGGTAAATCGACTCTACCTATACCCTCACTGAATAATGTATCTCCACTGAATAAAACCTTTTCAAAGAGATAGCATCCACTATCTTTTGTGTGTCCTGGAGTCAGATAAAATTTGATTTTACACCCAGAAATATCTATTTCCTGCTCATCTTTGAGCGTGTTTATATTCTTTATCACAAATGTCCTTGGATCATTGAATAAATCGCTCGCATTTGACTTTATATCATTCAATATTTCAAACGATTTTTCACTTATATATATTGGAATTCCAGCATCATCATAATCTTCAATGTTCGCGATATGATCATAATGTGCATGAGTTATCAATACTGCTTTTATAGGTAAATCTGTATGTTTTTTCACCACATCAATAGAGCACCCTGCATCAATAAGGATACAGCAATCTTTCCCTTTGATTAAATAAGTATTTTGAGATCCACTCTCTGTATCTTTTGCTTTAATAGTAACAATTTTCATAATGCCTACTTTTGGACAATCACCTGACTATATCGAATCACTCTGTCTTTGTACTTGAATCCTTTGTAGCATTCTTTGATTATGTCTCCTGACTCGAACCCCTCTTTGTCTTCCGCTTCAATTGCAAGATGAAGATTTGGATCAAATTTTCCTGTTGCATCAATCACTTCCACTCCCATTTTGCTGAGTGTATCAAGGATACCTTTTTCAATATATTGGATTCCCATCAATGTATTTTTGTCTTGAATATATTCGGTTGCCATCTTGAAGCTGTCCAATGCTGGAATAAACTTTTCTATCGCTTCCATAAATCCATCTTGTCTTGCTTCCAGGAGAGATGTTTGCATACGTTTTCTATAATTGTCAAACTCAGCCTGAACTCTTTGAAAATCTTTCAGATAATCAGCCCCTTTGCAATCGCAATCATCACCACAGGTACAATTTTCATTACACTTATTCTCTTTGGTACAATTGCAATCATCACCACAATCACAATCAGAGCCACATCCACAATCTTGTGTTGTATTATCTTCAAATATGTCAGCTGTGTAGTCATGTTCATCTTTTAAATTCTCACCGCATCCACACTTGCAATGTTCTTTATCTTCGTCATGTTTTTTAGCCATTGTCGTCTCCTTTTTTATAATCTATTTGGTTAACAATAAATTTAAGCGCCGCAGCAACCGAAGCATAGTCAATTCTCTTTGGGCCAATGAGTGCCAAACTGGCGATAGGTACACCATTGATTTTGATTGGAGCACTCATCATCATACCGCCTTTGAGTTTGCTAGATTCGGTCTCATCAATCATGAAACTCAAATCTTCATCATCTGATTTCACCGCATCAATTATTGAATCTTTTTCTTCCAAGAAATTAAACACACTTTTTGCATCATCTATCTCAGATTTTGTCAACCCATCAAGCATCTTTGTTGGGTTTTCATTGCTTATATCACATTTTGTTTCAACAACTCGTATCAATGCAGATGCAACACTATCAATCAGTTCTTTAAACTCAATAATCTGTGCCCCTGCTTGCATACAAATTTTGGATATATTTTCAACAAAATAACCAATTGTATTGCCTTGGAAATGCTTTGTAAGATAATCACTTGCTTCTTGACACGCACTTCGATCAATGTTTGGATCAAGTGCTATATTTTCATCTATTATTCCCGCATTAGTTTCAACCAAAAGCAAAGCGTCTTTTTGAATAAGTGGAATCAATTGAATATTTGTTACAACCAAATTTTTCAACCCATGCTGAACAAGCACTGTCGGACAATTTGTAACTCGGCTGAGCCTCTTTGCCAATGATGTCAGTGTACTGATCAAACTGACCGACCTATCTTCATAATTGTCAAGAACTTTCTTTATCGACTTATAATTAAGTTTATTATTACTTACAAGCGAATCTACATATTCTTTATATGCCGAACTTGTCGGTACTCTACCACCAGAGACATGAAGCTGTTTGAAATAGCCCATACTCTCCAAGGCATTTAATTCATTACGTAATGTGGCAGAACTGATATCTTTGAAATATTCATTCAGACTTCCACTAGTGATAGGTTGACCTGTCTTTATATAATCATCAACAGCTTTAATTACAATATCATGTTTACGCTTGTTTTTGTCTTCTATTGCCACTAGGTTTATTTCTCCTTTTTAGCACTCTTTGATTTAGACTGCTAACTCTATTATATGCAGTTTGCTAAATTAAGTCAACCAAATATGCAAACTTTTTCAAAATTTTTTATCTATTTTTGTCAAATAAAAAAAGACCGCAGTTTTGCAGTCTTATTTTTACATCAATTCAACAATAATTGAGTTTGTTATATAAAAATGTTTCTCTGTTACTCTCAAGAAATTATCAACAATTTCAACCATTCCTTCTTTGATCATGACGTTAATTTCATGTTTTTTGCTTTGTAGCAAATCTTCATTGAATTCCTGCTTGAATGCTTCAAGATCAAGTCCTTCAACTGTTCTTAAAGAAAGCATAATTCTTTCGGTTCTTCTTTCTTTGATCGATATATATTGTTTCTCAAATCTTGGAAGTTTTCCTTCGTTTATTTTCTCTATATATGTATCAAGACGTTTGGTATTGTAATATCTATAATTACCAACATAGCTATATGCGGATACACCAAGACCCAAGAATTCGGTATTATCCCAATATTTGCTATTATGTCTTGATTTGAATGCTGGACGAGCAAAGTTTGAAAGTTCATATCTAGAATAGCCATTATCTCTCAATAGATTGTAAACCTCGTTATATTGTTTGAGCGCTTTTTTCTCATACACAGGTTTCAATTCTTGTTTTCTGATTTTGTTTTCTGTTACTGTACCCTTTTCTATTTGAAGATTATACACAGATAAGTGTTGAACATTTTGTTTGATCAGATAATTAACCGTGTCTACAATATCCTTCTTACTTTGTTTCGGAAGTCCAATCATAACATCTGCGCTTACATTTCTGAAACGCGCATTGCTGAGTATTTTGAATGTCTTATCAACATCAGAAAGAGACTGATTTCTTCCATGAACCTTCAAAAGACCTGGATTTATACTTTGAACACCAACGCTTATACGATTAACACCAGCTTCAACATATTCAAAGAATTTTTCTTCAGAAAAAGATGCTGGATTAACCTCTATCGTAAATTCATAATCTCTTGCAATATGGAAACTGCTGAACAATTTTCTTACAAGACTTGCTATAAATCCTTCATAAACTACACTTGGAGTTCCGCCACCGATATAGATTGTATCAAAAGTTTCATCAAAAAAATCCTTTTTTACCATATCAATTTCGGCAAACAAAGCCCCTAAATAATCTTGTTGCGCAAGAGTGTCCATAGAGTATGAAACAAAATCGCAATAATCACACTTCTTATTGCAAAATGGAATATGAATATATAGTCCCATTGGTTTTTTTGTCATAATTACCCCTAATTTTATTTTATTATAACCAATAATACATTTTTTTGCTAATGTTTTTATATAGTTTTTGACAAATTTTTAGTTTTATTTTAATCGTCCAATTTCAAAATTGTTACAAATGCTTCACTTGGCAATTCAACACTACCAAGACGACGCATTCTTTTCTTTCCTTCTTTCTGTTTTTCGAGCAGTTTGCGTTTTCTTGTTACATCTCCACCATAACACTTCGCCAATACGTCCTTTCTTACAGCTGAGATTGTTTCTCTTGCTATAACTTTTCCGCCTATTACCGCTTGGATTGGAATTTCAAACAAATGACGCGGAATAACAGTTTTGAGTTTTTCACACAAAGCTCTACCTCTTGGATATGCTTTGTCTTTGTGCACAATTATTGAAAGCGCATCACAAATCTCTCCGTTGAGCAGAACATCCAATTTGACAAGATCACTCTCCTGATATCCGGATAATTCATAATCCATACTTGCATAACCTTTGCTGGCTGATTTGATTTTATCAAAGAAATCATACACAATTTCATTGAGCGGAATTGTATAAATAAGTTTTGTTCGATTTGCATCAATATACTGCATATCATGATAGACACCACGTCGATCAGCACACAAATCCATAATACCACCAAGGTATTCCTTAGGTGTAATGATTTCCATCTTCACTACCGGCTCTTTCATGCACGAAATAGTCTGCATAGAAGGTAACTCAGTTGGATTTGTAACATCATACACTTTGCCCTTATTGTCAGTGATTTTATATTCAACACTTGGCGCAGTAGTGATGATATCAAGGCCAAATTCACGTTCAAGACGTTCGGTGATTATCTCCATATGAAGAAGTCCTAAGAATCCACACCTAAAACCATGCCCAAGTGCAAGTGAGGTCTCCTTTTGAAAATTGATACTTGCGTCGTTTAGTTTGAGTTTTTCAAGCGCATCATTGAGTTCTTGGTATCTCGCACCATCAAGTGGGAATATACCACAGAAAACCATGCTTGTCGCCTCTTTATATCCATCAAGTGCTTTTTCAATTGGATTTGATTTGAGAGTAATAGTGTCTCCCACTTTTGTATCACTGACAGTCTTTATGCTCGCAGCAATATAACCAACATCACCAGCTCGCAAAACATCAACTTGTGTCGCACCTGGAGTGTAAATTCCAACTTCAGTTACAGTGAAAGACTTTCCAGTCTGCATGAATAAAATCTCGTCGCCTACTTTGACAGATCCATCAACAATTCTCACCATACTTACAGCACCTTTATAGCTATCATAATAGCTGTCAAATATAAGTGCCTTTAATTTGCCATTTTCGTCGCCTTTAGGCGCCGGAACATACTTGACAACAGCATCAAGCACAGATTGTATATTTAAGCCTGTTTTGGCGCTTATTTCGCATGCTTCATCACATGGAATACCAATTATATCTTCAATCTCTTTCTTCGTTGCTGGAACATCTGCACTTGGAAGATCTATTTTATTGATTACAGGCACTATTTCAAGATTTGCATCAATTGCAAGATAAACATTTGCAAGAGTTTGAGCTTGCACACCTTGGCTGGCATCAACAACAAGCAAAGCACCTTCGCAAGCAGCAAGCGAACGACTCACTTCGTATGAAAAATCGACATGACCAGGAGTGTCAATAAGATTCAAAGTATATTCTTCACCATTGTAGACATATTTCATTGTGGCAGGTGTCAACTTGATTGTGATACCTCTCTCTCGTTCGATATCCATACTGTCAAGCAATTGATCTGCCATATCACGCTTGGCAACTGTGTTGGTGTATTCCATCAATCTATCTGCCAAAGTGCTTTTACCATGGTCAATATGTGCTACTATACAAAAATTTCGTATCTTATCTTGTCTATTCATATTTTTTATTCTAACAAAATTCAAGATTATTGTAAAGTTTTTACACAAATAAATGAAGGTAATTTAATCAAAAATCAAACTTTTAAATCAGTCAAACATGATTAATGAAAATAAAAAATCGCTTAATTAAAAGCGATTTTTCCACAAATGATTCTAAACCCCGTCTTGAACAAGTCCAAGGACAAATGCCATACCTGTTCCACCATGATACATGAATAAATAATCACTATCATTTATTGACACATCAGGATCCATAGCAGAAAGACTTGAGCCATTATAGAAAGCCATATATCCGTTGGATGTAGTGATTATTGGCGCTCCATTATCATAAACATTTTTCAATGTTATACCACCTGGCAATGAAATTGTTGGCATCATTGCATGAAGTAATGTAAAGTCTAAAGCCATTGAATGTTTCAATCCAGCATCACCTTCTGAAATATCAGTAAATGATCCTCTAATATCCATTGCTTCACCACCTGCCAAATCAGGAATATCACCAATCTTATATAAACCAATAATATTCATGCGTTGATTTGCGTCAATATACTTACCATCAGCTGGCATTAAGTAGTTAAGTGATTTGATTGGGTTTATGAAATCGGCAGTTACACCGAAACTTACAAACCATGGTTCTTCCCCACTCAACCAAGATTCGAAATAACAATCTTTTGTTTTAACATTTGTTCTATATCCATCATATTCAGGATGAACATCAGGACCTTCGTTAGTACCACCATTTGTAGGATCTGTATTCTCATCATAATCAACGTGGTCACAGATCATAACAGGACCAGCAGATCCAATGAGTTTTGTATTCTCAAGATATACATTCTCTGCACCCCAGAGATACATCAATGTATTGCTTGCATCATAAGCATTTGTATTTGTTACATTGAATTCAGTTTTGTTGACATGATCAAATTCATGTTCTGTTTCGTACATCATTGCCATATACCATCTTGTGAAAAGACAGTTGTCAATATTGATATGTGCACCACCAGCTTTGAATGTAGAGATACCTCCCCAGTTCTTATCACTAGCAGATTCTTGAGAGTTTCCAATAAATTCAACATTATTGATATTGAATGTAGGAACTTTGTCTTCTGCATATGTAATTACGTTTCCATAAGCATCTTTAGTTACACCCTTGAATCCAAACAACACAAGGTTTGTTACTACTGGTGTTCCTTCTGGTGGATATCCAGTTTCTCCTTCTTCAAAAGATTCTCTTACAATTCTAGGAATTGAACTTGCAGAAATCTTGAAATAGTTTCCTTCGAAGTTGAATACTGTACCTTCACTTATTTCACGAGCAAAGATCCAACCATCTGGACCATTGTGATTTCTAGTATATGTACCTTGATATTTTGAATCATTGATTACATCTTTGTAATAATCAGGAAGATCACTTAACTTAATATCAATATCATTGTGAAGAATGATTCCTCCGATACTATTTGACAAAGCCTTTTCTTCTTCAGTTTTACCCCATTTACCTTTGACAAGATCATCTTCATCACCCATTCCGCCATCAGCTTCAACGAGATCTATATTGTCAAATAATTTGAGATCTTCAACATCATATGCATTCCAACCATTTTTTACAACAAATTCGAATACACTTCCACCATCAATATCAGCATCAAGTTCTGGATCATAGAGATATGGTTCAACTACAATTTTGAATTGATGACCAATTGCGTTTTCTGTGAAGTCATAAGTATGCGCTTCATCATCAATAGCCACATAATAAGAGATTTTATTTTCATCATTTAAGCTATATCTGTCAAGTTTAACATAAGCATCATCTCTCCAGATATAAATTTCTGTCAAAGTTTTGTATTCAGTAATCGGTTCCAACTCATAATCTACCATTGACATTATAATTGGCTCATATCTGAATGGATTATCATCACCGATTACATAAAGTGGTTTGAAAGATGAATCATTGAGACTTTCAAATCCCATTTTCTTTGGATTAGCCTTATCCAACAAATCTGCTTGAGATTCGACATTATCATATTTTCTTTCATCACCTCTAGTGATTCCATAGTATACGTTTACAAATGCAGGATCTTCGAATGAGTCAATTGTATAAGATTTTTCTTGAGCACGATTTTCTTCTCTCTCTTTTACAATTATTTGAACCGAATCAGTTTTACCTTCATATGTTGCAGTCAATGTTTGAGTATCGTAAGTTGTCATATCAAGTGAATTGAATTGAACATCAGCATAAGCAAGTTCAACTTCTGCATCATTTGAATATTTTGCAACAACTTTAACATTTGAAGCATTTAATGTCTCATCTTCATAGATTTCATTTGGATATTCTGTAATTTCAATCGATAATAAAACTACTTCTTTCACTGTAACTTTAATTGTGTCGGACTTGCCATTGTATGTTACTGTCAAATCTTGCTCTGTGAAGATTTCTTTATTTATTGCATTGATTGAATAACCATTTTGTCCTTGAGTTAAAGAGATCTTGTGTTCATCAGCATAAATTGCATCAACAGCAATCTTACTAGAATCCAATTCTTCGTTTTCCCAAATTTCAATTGCATTATCAGATCCATTATATTTGAAATCCACAGAGTCAAGAGCAATTACAGTATATGGAACTGTAGCAGTCTTTTCAAAGTATGTAATAGTCAAAGATTTATCACCAGCTGTTGACAAATCAAATTCATAAGCTACGTTAACATCATTGAAAGCAACTTCATCTGTTGAACTATCGTTGTTCAAAATATTCACTTTTATAGCAGAAAAATCTAATCCTTCAACACCTTGGTATTGATAGAATTTGAATCCTGAAAGAGCATCTTGAGCAACCGAAATTGATTGAACATTAACTTCTTTCACATTGATCTTGAAGCTAGTTGATTTTGTTGTCTCACTATACGTATAAGCAACAACACAATCTTTCTCTCCAACAATATCTGTGCTATAAGTAATACTCAAATTCGGATCTGAAACAGATATCACCTTTTCGCTCAAATCATTAAATTTTGCCTTAACAACCAAATTTGAAAAATCTATTACACCACCTTGGTATACATTTAAATTACAATTTGCTGTATTTGCTGTGATTTCGGTCAATTCAAGCTCAATAATATTAATCTTGATTGTTGTCTCGAAACCTTCATATTTGATTTTTAATTCTTTTTCGCCAGGTACACTTGTATCTAATTCGGTAATCTTTTCATCACCTTCATAAATTGATACTTCTGCGTATCCTACAATTTTGTCTTCTCCTTTTTTCATATCAACTACTAATTTGATAGTTGAAAGATCATAATCTTGGTATTGATATACAGTATCTTTATAACTTTCTACATCAACCGAGATCCCCTTTATCTTGTTCTCTCCACAACCTATTGCAAAAACAGATGCAATAGCAAAAAGAGCAACCAAGACAAAATATTTTATTTTGTTTATCGATTTTGTCATAAACACTCCTTTTTATATCCTATTAAGATATGTTCATTGTTATTCTACCACCTTTCGACATTTTTTACAAACGATTTTCGAAATCTTTTCACTTTTTCTTGGAATTTAATTATTTTTACTTTTATTATACAAAAAAACTTCTCGCTTATTAATTTTTGCGAGAAGTTCAAAATTATTCCTTTACAAAATATACATCAATAATCGCTACAGAACCATATAATTCTGTTGTCTTTGGTGCAACTTTAATAGTAAATGATTGCTTATTGCTCCAAACACTCAGTGTGCCTTTTTTGTCCACTTCAGCATATTTGTTGGTTTTTACCTTTTCTTGCATGATTGTATACACTAAACTATCGCCTTCAGCGTCAGGTGATTCACCTGTAAGATATGTAACCGATGGAATAATTGAGAAAACAAGTTGTTTTTTGTCAACATCTTCCCCATTTTCCTCAACCTTAATATCTTGCGCCTTTGAAAAATGAACAAACATAATGTATTCATTGTAACCAAATTTGCTATATTTCTTTTCCTTATCTTTCTTTTCTCTAAACACAAAAGCCGATTCATCCTCACATTTTACATCAAGATTGATAGTCTTGATATACATCACTTCTCCGATAGTTTTAACCTTGAAACCGAAGAATCCAACCGCAACAATCGAAGCTAGATATATAATAAATATCGTAATAATAGTTGATTTCTTCATGGCTACTTCTCCTTATAGTACAATCTAACTTTTCTAAAGTAAAGACTGACCCTTAACACAAATATTGCTGTGGCAATAAAGAATAATTTCATGAACACCGTAGAAGAATCTTCACTTATCAAGAAGAACATAATTACAAAGAATAAGAATGACATCAGGAACGCAAGAATTGTACTCTTGTTTTCATTAGGATTCTTTTGATGCTCTCCTGTTGTTTGATATTGATGATTTTGTGGATTCATCACATCATATTCTGCACTCCACAGCACATGTGAAGCATTCATAAAAATCAATGCAAGCGTTAATACAATAATGTTTGCTATTGTCAATTTTGCAAAATATTGTATTATACCACATGAAACTATTATTGAAATTGTGTTTACAAATAAATACGGAACAAGTTTACCAAACAACATTGTTGCATAACTTGCAGGGTTCGATTTGTTGAGATATGCTGAATTGCCTTCTCGCGAATACAAACTTGCAATTGATACATTTGATGATAAAATAATTAACAATATTGTCAAAATATTAAATGTAAGATTCAATTCATCACCAACAATACGCGTATCCATCGCAGAAATAATTTTATTCTGCAACAATACCGCAATAGGAGTAATAACCGCCACCACCATCAATGTATAAAGAGCATTTGAGTTGCTGAGATCTTTCTTAATTTCAGTCTTCACAACACTTGTGAATGGACGATGAACCCTGTTTGGAATATTTCTAATAAACAATACTTTCTTATACTCAAAAGGACTGCTTGCCATCTTCAAGAATATTTTTTGCACCAAGCTATAAATCAAAGCAACTGCAACAACCATAACGACAAACATAGTCAATATTGTGAACATATTGTTTGATGTAAACACTTTGAATGCTGTATTTCCATATCTTGCACCTGTCAAGAATTGAAGCAAGAAATCAATAAGTATCACACTCTTAGCAAAATTATTCAAAACATCTTGCAATTGCCAGAAAATTTTACCAAAATCTCGCACCAAATCAATATCTGTTGGTATCAGCAAAATAAACTTTACAACAAGATAAATTGATGCTGTTGCAATAGCAGATATTGTGATAAATTTAAGCCAACCAAACTTCTTCATAATAATTGCAATGAACATTGCCGGTATTGATAATAATCCACTTACAACAACCATAAATAAGGTTAAAAATGACATACTAATTATTGTCCATAAGAAGTATGTGATACCAAAACCACAAGTAAGTCCATAGGCAAATAAAAACGGAAGAATATAGTATAAATTTTTGAGTAACTCATATATAAACACAACTATCAATCTGGAAGTAAATATTTGTCTTGAAGTTGTTGGCATAGTCAGAAGCACCGGATTATCTTTTGAGAAGTATAATGTCTTGGTCAAATTTGTCAAACACGACAGAAATGACAAGGCAAGTATAACCGTCATAAGAATCAAGTATGCTCTAAAATTGAATATTCTCATCAAAGAGAACAAGTTGAAACTCACTATAAGGCCAAAAATTAAATTGATAACAAATGTAATGAGCGCAAATAATGCAATTGAATAAACTGTCTTGAAAATCGCTTTTTTCTTATCTTTGAAGTGCGAAAAATCCAACCTGTCTTTCAGTTGCATTGCGACAAGTGTTTTTAGCTTTGATTTTGCTTTTGGTTGCTTTTCTTTAGTTTTTACCATTATCTTCCCCATTGATGATATTCATATAGAAATTTTCCAAAGTGTTGCCATCTTTTTCAATTTCTTTCAATGTTTTACAAGTTTGAATTTGGCCCTTTTTGATAATTCCAATTCGATCACAAATCTTTTCTACAACATCAATAATATGACTTGAGAAGAAAACTATATTTCCTTTTGCAGCATGTTCTTTCATACACTCTTTAACTTGCATGATACTATTTGGATCAAGACCAGTCAAAGGTTCGTCAAGAATCCACAATTTTGGATCATGCACAAGCGCTGAAATGATCGCAATCTTTTGTTTCATTCCATGGGAATATGTTTTGATTTGATTGTCAAACGCAGATTTGAGTTCAAGACGAGTGATGAGCGATTCGATTCTCTCATCTCTATCTTTCTTGCTGACATTATATAAGTCTGCAATATAATTGATATATTCTCTACCTGTCAACTTCTCATATAAAGCATAATGGTCAGGAACAAATCCAATTTGTTGCTTTGCCATAACAGATTGCTTGTCTACATCATATCCACAGACAAATATTTGACCTTCAGTAATAGGTTGAATACCAACAACAGATTTGATAATTGTTGATTTTCCCGCACCATTTGGCCCCAAAAAGCCAAATATCTCTCCACCATGAATTTCAAGAGATGCATCTTTAACAGCAAAATGCTTGCTGTTTCCATAACGTTTTGAGAAATTCTTCAATATTAATTTGTCTGTACTATCCACTTTTACTGGTTCCATAATAGATCTTCCTTTTAACTCACTCATGAGTGCAATTTTGTCAAGTCTTATTTTTTCTTCCCTTTTCTTCATATCTCTGCCTCTATCGGCAATTTGATATCCTTGCTCAAAAATAAACCAAACTAACAATCCAATCAAAACATATCCTATGAAGAATCCTAGTTGATACAACGGATAGAATGTCAATCTAACTCTGCCCACCTTCAACACAGCAGTTGTCTCTCTCAAATTTTCACACCATTTACCAAGTTTTTCCGCCACAAAATCACTATTTGTGAAGAAAAAGTCAGATGTCTTTGCTATTTCTCCAATTTCATGCATACCTGTAATCCATGCATTTATATAGAGAACAAATGCATAGTAAAATACAAATGCAATCATTGAATAGATAAATTGTTTCATCTTAGGTCTTTCAAACATTCCTAGAGAAACAAATAATATTGGCATGAAGAATGCAATGTAATGATTTACATAGAATAACGAAATACTTGTCGATAATATATTCGCTTCACCAGCAGTATTTGGTATCATCATTGCAATAAATGATCCAGCCACATTGATAAAATATGTAAAATAGAAGAATCTCTTCATATTAAACATCAATACAATTGGCATAATATACATAGCTGTATTACATAAGTGGATTGGCCAATCTGTAATAGTAGTGAAACTTTCAAACCTATGATGTAAAGAGAATGATATCAATGTTCCAAAACAGATATACATCAAAGCAAATTTTCTTGTTTTGAAATCTTGATCTTTCAGCGAGAAGTGGATAAGAAAAGGTAATATTATACCAATATAAAGAACTATTCTATGCGGAATTTTCAACTCATTACATGGCATAATCAAATTACTATGACCAAACAAACCTTGAACCATGTAAGGAGGCATCACTGCAGTAAATACTATCAATACAATAAATATACCAAACCAATATTTTTTGAAGAATGTACCAATACTAACAAACATTTTTTGAAACCAGTTATATTTGAAAGGTAATTCTACAGTATTTTTCTCTTTATCTTTTCTCTCTTTGAAGAAATAGACAAATGCAAGTACACTCATGGCAAGCACAAGTCCCGCTTCTATTGACATCAAAATAAATCTCAATGAAAATTTTGTGTTACCTAAAATTGAAATAATATTAAATCTCAATAATCCAACATTAATGATAGCAAGTGGTAAAACTAAAAATTTCATTATTCTTTTTGTTGTTTTGTTGCGGAAAAATCCAGACAACATACACATAAGAATAGCAACATAGCTAAACCACACACTAATTAAGCCTAAGAAGTTTTCAAATTTGTTATCAAACAGATTCGATTCCAACTTATAGATTTTTTCAATGGCATCATCTCCGCTCATGTATCTAAAAAAGAATACCAAGCCAATAATTACCGAGAATATTGCAAAAAAAACATCATTGTTTTTTAAATATTTTTTAAACCAACAACCCAAACCTGCAACAATTGCAGCAATCGTTACAATAATCAAATAACTAGACAAAAGTGCCATTTCTTCTCCTAAACTTTTTCACATTATACATTATTTTATCTAATAAAGCAAATAAATATTTACAAAAATCGACATAAAACAAAAATTCCATCTTTATCTTTTTAGATAATTTTTTCAATTGTACAGGCAAATTGCGACAGGTTTCGACATATATTCAATTATTGAAAAAGGAGTATTATGGTATTCGAAACACTTGGCGCTTTTATGTCAAAACTTATGTTCTTTCATGGTTATGTGAATGAATTTAACGGTTTTCCAAATCCCCTTACTAGAGAAGAAGAAAACTTATTGATCGAACAAATGCAAAACGGAAACAAGAACGCCAGACAAAAACTTATAAATCACAATCTTAGACTTGTTGCTCATGTTGCGAAAAAATATCAAGGATCAGCAGAAGCTGATGAATTGCTTTCTGTTGGTTCAATCGGTCTTATCAAAGGAATTGATTCATTCAAACAAGAGAAAGGATCTCAATTATCTACCTATGTAAGTAGATGCATTGAAAACGAGATATTGATGCTCCTTAGAGCAACAAAAAAGCACCGTGCCTGTGTTAGTATTGAAGAAACAATAGGCGTAGACAAAGATGGCGGAGAACTCACATTCAGTGATATTATTCCTCAAGATGAGAATGATGATCCTGGTATCGTGGTTGAAAAAAGAATTTTGTTCCAAGAAACCATAAAACTCATGAAAACAAAACTTGAAAAAAGAGAATACGAAATATTATCACTAAGATATGGAATCAGAGACGGCATTGAACACACCCAACAAGAAGTCGCAGATATCTTAAAAATAAGTAGAAGCTATATATCACGAATAGAAAATAAAGCCCTTGAAATGCTACGAAACAATCTTCTAAAAGATAATCATATCTCCAAAATTAACAACTTCCGTAAATATTAATAAAAAAACAAGCAATATTGCTTGTTTTTCTTATATTATAAACCTAAAGTTTCAGAATCTTCTTCAATCTTTACTTCTTTCTTTTTCTTTTTAAATAAAGATTTTATTATTTCACCAAAACTTTTCTTTTCATTTGAGTCTATTTTTATTTCGTTATTAATTTTATCCTTATTCTTTTTTAAATTAAGTTCTATAATCTGTAAAATTTCAGGGTCTTTTTGCAATTCTTCTGATGCATATTCTAATGCATATCTATTTTGTTTTACAGCTGCCATTACCACCTCTTTATCATTTTGATATTTAGGTACACATTGCAAAGCAAAACCATTACTTTTTACTGCTGTCAACACAACTTCTTTATCTGCTTGATAATTAGGCGCATCATGTAATGCACCTCCATCTTGTTGTACGGCCGCCATTACCACTTCTTTATCTGCTCGTAATTCTTTTGATGCGTAAAATAAAGCTCCTCCAGATCGCTTTACAGCCGCCATTACCACTTCTTTATCTGCTCGTAATTCTTTAGATGCAGAACTTAATGCATATCCATTTTGTTGTACAGCCGCCATTACCACTTCTTTATCTGCTTTATAATGAGGCGCATATTCTAATGCATTTCCATTTTGTTGTACAGCCGCCATTACTACTTCTCTATCACGCACATTACTGTTGCAATAAGTTAATGCTAGACCATTATTCTTTACTACCTTTAACATGAACTTTTTATCTGAACGTAATTCATAATCTACATATCTAAACACACCAGCTCCAATTTTTACAGCCTCCAATATAAATTCTTTGTCTGCTAATAATTTTTCAGATGCAAACCTTAACGCCCATTCATGTTGTTTAAAAGCAGCTAAAACAACTTCTTTATCTGCTTGTAATTCTGTTGAAGCAAATTGTAAAGCATTTCCATTTTGTTTTACAGCTGCCATTACCACTTCTTTATCGTTTTTCAATTCCTCACTTAATCTATGTAAAATTGACTCACCTTGCTTTAACATTTTTATTGCTTCTTCTTTATTTATATTTGCCATAATTCCCCTCCATAAACTTT
>JAFVPU010000206.1 GCA_017505165.1 Clostridia bacterium | reverse complement strand
TTGAATGCAATTCTTAATGCTACAGTGCCACTTAAGAATGCAATTCTTTACGTTACTTTATTCCCGTGTCAGGAATGCGCTAAAGCAATTATCCAATCGGGAATTAAAAAAGTGGTAGTTAAAACCACAAAAACAACTGTATCATCTGAGTATAAAGCGGCTAAGAGAATGTTCGACTCCGCTGGAGTTCAGATAGAACAGTACTAAATATATAGTCTAAATACTATATCCAGCCTGGTTCTATCAAGAGAGCAAAATTACAATTGGAGGAAAATTATATGATGGACTTTACGAAATTTCAGAATTTATACCCGGTAATGAAAGGCATTAAATTTAGATTAGTGCCAGACGAGATCACTCAGGAATGGTTAAACAGAGACCAGGCCGTTCTCAATGAGCAGATCTTTGGAGCTAAAGTGGAAAAAGCTAAAGAGCTTATCACAGATTTCCATAAAGCTCATATTACCAGAAATCTGGAAATGATGGACATGAGCGAAATTTTGGAGATCGTCTCCAATTATCTTTCTACCAAAACTTACATTACGGCAAAAGGCGAAGAGTTGGTAGACGATAAAGGAACAAAAGCATATGATGCCATGCTTGTAGATATCTGTAAAAAGGTTTCTGTTATCATGGATCATGTAGCATTTGACTCTGGAAAGAAAACAATCGATATGTGTATCGAGTCTAGATCACTTTTCACAGATGATGATATTAATCTTCTTGATGAAGTATCAGCATATAGTTCTTCTTTTGGAGATTTCTGTAAGATTAGAAAATTCTTATATTCTCCGAAAGGTGAATCAAATACGATTGGTAATAGAATCGTAGAAATTGCTGTTGATGTAATTGGAAACAGAAACAAACTTGCTACGTTTCCAGATGAACTCAAACAGCAGATTGAAGAAACAGAGTTAGACGGTTGTAGTTTACTCAGTTACTTTGATATTGAGACTTTCGATCAGGCAAGTCTCGATTTATATAATACTGGCGTATCCGGTATTGCTCGTGAAGACGGTACAAAGGAAAAAGGTATTAATGAGATCATTAATATCTATAACCAGCTTCATAAGAAAGAAGAAGGTTACAAGGCATTACCAATGTTTTTGAAACTTAAGAAGATTCCGTTACTTGACTCCACAACAGAATCTTTTAAACTTTCTTCTTTAAACTCCGATCAGGAATGTATCGACATGGTTGCATATACAATCGATACCGTAATGCATATGATTATTGATATGGACCCTGTTGGAGTATTTAACGAGTATTTATCCATATTCAATATGAATGATCTCGTTGGTATCAACGTGAAAAAGAATTCATTATCCAATCTGTCTCATAAAGCGTATGGAAACTGGGCTGTAATTGGACAGTGTATCGATAAAAAATACGATGCTGAGATTGGTAATCCGAAAAAGAAACCAGCCACATATCAGAAAGAAAAGGATAAATGGCTGGCAAACAAATCAGAGTACGATCTCAAATTCCTCACAGAGGCAGTTGATACATATGCTAAATCTGTTATGGGTGATGAGGGAAAAAGAATCGGCACACCATCTATTACTCTTCTTAGAAGCATCATTACAGAACTTGATAATTCTGTAAGAACTTTTGAAGAGGTGTATAATCTCAACAGAGACGAATTTGATATTCCATATCCGGAAACTTCTTATCTGAATAAAGATAGCGAGAAAGTTCAGATTATCAAGAATACAATCTCTCCGATTATTGATATTCATCAGGTATTATCAAACTTCTCTTTCAAGAGAATTGATGAGTTCAACATTGGATTCTATTCTAAGGTTGAACCAATGATTGATATTCTTAAAGATGCTGATAGAAGCTACAATAAGATTAGAAATCATGTTGTAAAAGACGTAGACGATTCCGGAAAGATCAAATTCAACTTTGGTAATCCGTTCTTTGGATCTACATTTGATGGTGATAAGATGTCTACATCTGGTATCGCGATCATGAAACAGGGAGAAGCATACTATATCTTAGCAGTACCGAGATATGATGATTCTAAAGCTAGATCTGCTCTTGTAGATCTTATGTCTACATATGCTGATCATGAATCCGATACCAAAATCATGGTATACAAACAGCTTTCTTCTCCGTTTAAGACTTTGCCGAATATTTTCTTAAACTCCAAGAAGTTTGATGATATCGCTGAAAAATATGGACTTACGGAAAGAGTATTACGTTTATACGAAGCATACAAGAAACGTAAAGAGATCGACTGGAATCAGAAAGATGAAGTAGAAATCGTTGAATATCTTATCAAAGCTCTTAAGATGCACAATATTAACAAATTTTATGAGTTTGATTTCAAAGAAGCTTCAGCATATTCCGGATTGGCAGAGTTCTATGCCGACGTTGATAAACAGACTTACAAAGTTAAGTTTGAATCTGTGAGCGAAGAGATGCTTAATGAGTATATCAGCAAAGGTCTTATTTATAAATTCAGAATCTCTTCCAGACATCTGGATGGATCTTCTAAGGGTAAATCCTTGCATTCCGAATATTTCAAGGGTTTATTCTCTGAAGAGAATATGAAAGAGACTGTATATAAGCTCAATGCTACATCAAGTATCTATTACAGACCGAGAAAGATTGCTGAAAAAGATATCATTAAACATCCTGCTGGAAAACCGATTGAATGTAAAACAAAACCTGGTGAGTTTAGAACCTTTGATTACGATATTATCAAAGATAGAAGATATACTCGCGAGCAGTATGAAATTCATCTTACAATTCAGTGTAACCCTAATGCAAATGCATATGGATCTGCAGGAATTAACCAGTCCGTAAGGAATGAAATCGTCGCTTCTAATGGCAACTTTAACGTTCTTTCTATTGATAGAGGTGAGCAGAATCTTGTATATGTAACGGTTATCAATTCAAGAACAAATGAGATTCTCGAACAGAAATCTCTCAATATCATCGGAAATCAGGATTATAAAGAGAAAATCAAAGATAAATCCAGAAAAATGTCAGAAGATAAAGCTATGGTATGGAAATACGATAACGATATCAAGAATATGAAATCTGGATATCTTTCCTTATGTATCTCTGAGGTTGTAAACCTTATGATGAAATATAATGCTGTGATTATCATGGAAAAACTTGATAAGAAATTCAAGAATAGTAGAGTTCATATTGGACACGATATGTATTCTCAGTTTGAAGCAGCTCTTATCAATAAGCTGAATTATTATGTAAATAAGCACGAAGATGCAGAATCTTCTTCTGGCGTAAGAGGAGCATTACAGCTTACAGGTGAATTCAAATCTTTCAAGAGACTTGGAACTCAGTCTGGTGTCATCTTCTATGTAAATCCTGCATATACATCTAAGATTGATCCGATGACAGGATATATTGACAGATTCTCTGGAAAATGCGGCTACGAAACAATCAAGAAATCTATCGAATTCATCGAGAAGATCAATTATATCGATTACGGTGATAATATGATCAGATTCGGAGTTGAAATGAACAAGTTCTTCCCAAATGCAGATGAAGGAGAATGTTGGACTCTTAAAGTTATTAGAAACGTAAATGACGAGAGAGTTGAGATCTGGTTCGATAAAGAACGTGGCGGAAAGAAATGTGATAGAGATATCAATCTTTATAGAGAATGGTTAGATTTCTTCATGGATAATGATATCGATGTATCTGGTCCAAATGAAACAATCAAGGAAGATATTTTATCCGAAAAGAGATCTGCTGCTTTCTATAAAGAATTCTTAAGACTGTTCTCCCTCACATCTCAGATTAGAAATATCTATACAACAAAAGAAGAAGGATATGTATTATCTCCGATTTCTATTAACGGAAATGCTCCGTTTGATTCTAGAGAAGGAGATC
>JAFVPU010000205.1 GCA_017505165.1 Clostridia bacterium | reverse complement strand
TTGAACATCTTCAATATAATCCTTATTTGAATCTATTGAGGCCTATATTATATTTTTGATTCCTCCTGACAAAATATATGCTTTGATATCATTGTCTTTCAATATCTTGAAGAATTCCTCAGCATTATTCATCAAAGGAATTTTCTTACCTATATCTTGAAGCATTTCTTCTTTGATATTGCGAGCAACAAATTCTTTTTCTATAGCATTGCACCATTCAAGGTAAGTTATTTGTTTTGCTTTGTACATGTTGTAATATTTCTTATCTACTTCAACCGCATTCAATTCCTTCCAAACAGCGTTCCAGCAGTTGAAACCTTTATCAACACGTGAAATTGTTCCGTCAAAATCAAACACTATAACCTTTGTCTGCATATTTCTCCTTTATGTTGCTATATAACTGTTATTTGGCAATCTTTTCACGAGATTTGCGATTTCTAGTTCGGTCAAAATTATGCTTAATTTGCTTGCAGAAATTTTGGCAAAATCGACAATTTCTTGAAAAGTATGTTTTTCAGTCTGGATATAATCTAGTACAATTTTGGTCTCAATGTCAAGTTGAATTGACGAATTTTTATTTTTTTCTTGTCTTTTTAGTCCCAATTTGTCAATCATGTCTTCTGGATTAATCGTGCAACAACCTTGCAAGTCTCTTATTAAAGCATTCGTTCCACTTGACATTTGTGATGTGATTTTGCCTGGCACCGCAAAAATCTCGCGATTAAATTCCAACGCATAATCCTTTGTTATTAAAGAACCACTTTTTATATTCGCTTCAGTAACAAGTATTGCTCGAGACAACCCTGCAATTATTCTATTTCTGATCGGAAATTGATATGCAAGAGGCGGAATATTTGGGTTATTTTCGGTTATCACTAGATTGTTTTCGGTTATTTTTCTAAATAAATTTATATTCGAAACAGGATAAATATGATTGAAACCACCCGCAAGGACTGCAATAGTTTTACCTTGATGCTCTAGAGTGGTTTTATGTGCGATTGTGTCAACTCCTAGTGCCATACCAGAAACAACGCACACATCTGCTTCAGTGAGTGCCTTGACATACTTTTCTGTAACAACCAGACCGTAATCAGTAGCTTTTCTACTACCAACTACTCCTACGCAAAACGAGTTGAGTAGTTGAATATTCCCTTTGCAATAAAGACAAAGTGGTGGTGTAGAAATTTCTTTGAGAAGTGTTGGATATTTTTCATCATTTATCGTTATTGTTATAATGCCAGATTTTTCGTAGGTTTCAATTATTTTATCCAACTTCTCATTACTCAACATTGTGGACATTTTGTTAATTTCTTGTTCTGTCAAGATGTCATAAATTTTTTTGTTTGACAAAAAAGACGCCTTGATGTCATCTTCTTTTTCAAAGATATCAAGGAGTTGTCTTTTTCTATGATAACCTAAAAATTCGAATAAATCTAACCAAATAATATTTCTATCTTGAATCGTCATTTTACACCGTATATTTTTTGTCTAATGTTCTGTATTGAATCGCTTCCAAAATATGAGCTTTTTCAATATTTTCTTTCCCCTCAAGGTCTGCTATTGTGCGAGCAACCTTCAAAATTCTATTGTATGCACGAGCAGACAAGTGAAGTTTGTTGAAAGCCATTTCCAATAAGTCTGTGCTCTCTTTATCCAAAGCGCAATATTCTTTGAATTCTTTTTCGTTCATCTTTGCGTTTGAATATATCTTGCTGTCTTTGAATCGTTTCAACTGAACGTCTCTGGCTTTGTTCACTCTTTGTTTGATTTCCTTGCTTGATTCTTCCAAGTCATAATGAGTTAGTTCGTCGTAGTTAATACTATCAACTTCTACATGAAGATCAATTCTGTCAAGCAATGGTCCACTGATTTTTGATAAATATCTGTGAATCTCTGCAGGAGAACATTTACATTCATGTGTTGTGCTTCCATAATAGCCACATGGACACGGGTTCATGCTCGCAACAAGCACAAAATTTGCAGGATATTGAACTGTCATTGAATTCCTTGCAACAGTGATAAATCCGTCTTCCATTGGTTGACGGAGTGTCTCAATTGTTTCTCTTTTATATTCCGGCATTTCATCAAGGAACAAAACTCCATTATGTGCCATACTTATCTCTCCCGGTTTTGCTTTTTGCCCGCCACCAGCAAGAGCAATCAGAGTCGACGTATGATGAGGACTTCTGAATGGTCTCTCAACAATGATTCCTTTCTTTTGATCAAGAACTCCTGCCACACTATGTATCTTTGTTACTTCAAGACTTTCTTCGAACGTAAGATTTGGCAAAATTGAAGGAAAGCATTTTGCAAGCATTGTTTTACCTGCTCCTGGTGGTCCAATCAGTATTATATTGTGTCCACCTGCAGCTGCAATTTCCATAGCACGCTTTGCATTTGCTTGACCTTTTACATATGCAAAATCATGACTGAAATCATGGTTCTTCAAATTCAATTCATAATCTCTACAATCCAATTTATTAATAATAGTTTCGCCTTTGAAAAAAGCTACTGTATCCTTCAAAGTAGAAACCGGATAAACTTCAATTTGATCAATAAATGATGCTTCCATAGCATTATCTGATGGAATAATAAACTTTGTATACCCTGCTTGCTTGGCACTGATAAGCATAGGAAGAATACCATTGAGTTTTCTCACATCACCATTGAGACTCAATTCTCCAAGAATCACATAATCTTTCACAGTTTCATTTGAAATTAAGTCTTGTGCAATCAAAATTCCAAGCGCAATCGGAAGATCATACATACTTCCTTCTTTCTTTGTATCAGCAGGAGCAAGATTGATTATCACTTTGTTGATAGGATAATTGAAGGCACTGTTTTTTATTGCTGCTTTGACACGAGATTTGCTCTCTTTTATTGCAGTGTCAGCAAGTCCAACAACATCATATCCTGGAAGTCCGGCATTGATATCCAATTCAATAGTTACGGGATAGCCGTTGATTCCTTGCAAACCATAAGTTAAAACTTTCGCCAACATATAAACCTCTCTAATTGCAATTATGATAACATTATTTACCAAAATTTGTCAATCATTTTATCGAACAAATGTTTGATAAACGTAATATTGTATTGACATTTTCGTTTTTTTATGTTAAAATTCAGTAAGCGAGGATTTATGGGACTTATTGATTTTTTAATAGATTTGTTTTCATCAGATAACAATCAAAACAATTCACAAGATGAAATCAAAATGAAATTAATAAAAGAATACTATGATGCTTATATCCGAAATTTTTATGCACAACATAAGGCAATTTTTTCAGCATATGAAGAAGATTACCGTGATGAAAATGGATATTTTTCTAGTCTTACTGGAATAAATGATGCATACCAATACAATGAACAAGAATATCCGGTTCCTCCTGTTCCTGATGGTGCTATAGATCTATCATTAGTTGAATTTCAAATTGAAAAAACTAAAACTTTCATGGCGATAAAGGATTACCAGGAAGATGTTTTCTTTGAAAACTTCTATTATTATGTGAAAAATAATTGTAAAGTAAGTTCACAATCATTATCCAAATTATTCGAATTGGTTACATACGAAAGAAAATGGAATAAAAAGAATTATGATGATTGGAAAAAAGATGATACATTGTTTTAAATAAAAACAAAAAGGAAAGCAAATTGCTTTCCTTTTTTTTAATTCTACTTATCTTCTTTGACTTTAGCAGCCTTACCAGAAAGATCTCTAATGTAATAGATTTTAGCTCTTCTAACTTTACCTTTACGAACGACAACAACTTTGTCAATTCTTGGGCTGTTCATAGGGAATGTACGCTCTACACCGATTCCGAAAGAAATTCTTCTTACAGTGAAAGTTTCTCTGATTCCTGAGCCTTTCTTAGCAATAACAACGCCTTCGTATACTTGGATACGTTCTTTGTCTCCTTCTTTAACTTTTACGTGAACTTTAACAGTATCACCAATGTTAAATGGAGCGATATCGTTGCGCAATTGCTCTTTCTCGATTTGGTCGATAATATTCATATTTTACCTCCTAAATTTGAAGTTCTTGTATCAAAATTTGATCTAAAATTCCATTGAATTTCAGGATATTGCGCTTGCAATAATCACAGCGGAACGTCAACAACGCTAGTTATATTAACACAATTCAACAATATTTGCAAGTGTTTTCTCAATATTTTTTAAATAATTTTAAAAAGCATTTTCAATATGGCGAATATCTTCAAAATCATCACCCAAAACAGCAATGACATCAAATCTACAATTACTATCAAGCATTCTCTTTGCTTTTAAGTACATAGTCGCAACTTGACGAATCTTAAATTGTTTTTCTTTATTCACCGCTTCCAATGGGTCTCCAAAAGCTCGAGACATGCGAGTTTTCACTTCAATAAATACCAAATAGTCTTTATCTTTCGCAATTATATCAATTTCTCCAAGGAAATTTTTATAATTTTTAGCGATAATTTTATATCCTTTATTTTTTAGATATGCATATACAAGTGCTTCACCTTTTTTGCCCAGAGTATCTTTTTGTTGCAACATATTAACTCCTTTCCCTTCGGATGATCTCGAGTTCTATATCTTCTTTTGGCATAATATTTTTAATAAACGTCAATCTGTGAATTGGTGTAATTCCATATTCTTTGAGAGCTTCAATATGCTTCTTTGTACCATAACCTACATTGTTTTCAAAATCATATTCTGGATACTTTTGGGCATATTCTTTCATAAATCTATCTCTATACACTTTTGCTATGATTGAGGCACATGCAATAGCATAAGAAGTTTCATCTCCTTTTACTATTGATTTTTCATTCTCGCATACTCCTAATTTTACCGCATCAATAAGACATAAATCAGGTTTTACTTTACTAGCATTGAAACAACCTTTCATGCATTCTTTTGTTGCTTCAAGAATATTGATCTCATCTATACGATTTTGATCACGTTTTGAAATTGTTATTGAGATTGCTTTTTCTTTGATTTGATCATACAATAAATCACGTTTTTTTGCACTTACTTTTTTGCTATCAAATACGCCTTCAATCATATCATCATAAGGCATGATAACGCATGCAGTAACAACAGGTCCAGCAAGTGGTCCTCGACCAACTTCGTCAATACCTGCAATATACTTGATATTTTCGCTCAGAAACTGTTTATCATAATCAAATATCTTCTGTGTATCAATCATCTATATCTCCATAATTTTAGCGAAAAATTCTTGCCAAATAGGTCTAATTTCTTCAAGAGAGCGATCGTTATTGAAAACATAATCATATCTATAATTTTCGACTTGATCATCCGACGAATTTCCAAAGTGCTTTTGAATTAACTCCTCTCTAGGTCTAATCAAAAGAGTTATAGTTTTGGTTTTAGATCTATTAACAAATTTTTCAATCTCTTTTGGCTCACGAATATGCACAAACATAATTTGATTATTATCCGCAATAAATCCTTGTTGCTCTTCAAGTAAATAATTAGTTGGATAATCATTGTATTCGGTAGTAATAGCTTTCAGGTCTGATAAAAATTTTCTTGCCTTGTCTGTTTTTTCCCCTTGCCAACCCATCATCTTTGCCAAAGCCTTGATTGGTGCTATTGATGAAACATTTTTTATTTTATATTTATCCTGCAAAAGAGAAATTAATGTATCTTTACCTGCGCCACCAACACCATTGATTACAATTGAAATCTTTTCCATATCTGCTCCTTTCGTTATATATTTATTCCAAACAAATTTTACCTAATTTACCAGCGCGAAAATCTGTGAGCAAAATCTTGCTTGCACGATCATAATCAATTTCTCCACCTTTGATCATACATCCGCGACGCTTTCCAATTTGTGTCAAATAATCTATATCATGTGTGATATTTAATATATCTACACCATATTTTGAAACTAAAATATTCTTATCAATTGAATTCAATTTGCTTGCAAGACGCGAAGAAATGTCAACGAGATTGAGAACTTCGTCTTTGACCGAACCAACAAAAGCAAGATTATATGCCTTGCTTTCATCATCAAAATTTGGAAGCAAAACTCCTGGCGTGTCCATGATTTCAATATCGTTTGATACCTTCACCCATTGTTTTGATCTTGTTACTCCTGCTTTATTGCCCGTTGTTGCCCTACCAAAGCCACATAGGTTATTAACAATTGTTGATTTGCCGGAATTTGGCACTCCTATAACCATAGCTCGAGTAACAAAATTGACACCTTTTTCAATGTTCTTTTTAAGCCTTTCTTCAAAAATTCTTTTTATAGTAGAAACTATTACTTTTGTTGTCCCTGATATTGTTGCATTGAAAGACACACACTCATATCCTTGAGCATTAAAATATTGTTTGAATCTATCTATATCTTTCTTCTCCACCAAATCCGATTTAGTCAAAGCAAAAATTATTGGTTTATTCCCAACAACTTTCATAAATTCTGGATTTATACAACTCAATGGACATCTTGCATCAACTACATACACAAAACAATCGCAAAGCTTACTATCACTTTGCATTTGCTTGAGCGTCTTATTCATATGTCCCGGAAACCAATTTATCATCTTATTCTTCCTTTAGTTTTCATTTTCTTTAGTTTGTTCAGCTTTTTGATTGTATTTTTTCTTTGCAAGAATTGAAGTTTCCAATTCTTTCACTTCAACTTTGCCTTTTCCATATTGCTTTGAAGCCAAGACTGACTTATCTTTTTTCTTATATAACAAAAATTTAATCAAACTCATATTGCTCCTTATTTCAATAAATCTGGACGATTTTTCTTGGTTATCTCAATTGCTTGCTCGTGCTGAAAGTCTTTTATTTTCTTGTGATGACCATTTAATAATACTTCTGGCACAGCCATGTCTCTATATACTGCTGGACGAGTGTATTGATTATATTCAAGAAGATTGTCGCTGAAACTTTCTTCTTGCGTGCTTTCTGCTCTTATCACTCCTGGAAGCAATCTAATCACACTATCTGCAACTACCATTGCCGGAAGTTCGCCACCTGTGAGCACATAATCACCGATTGAAAGTTCTTCAATATTGAAATAATCTATCACACGTTGATCAATTCCTTCATAATGTCCGCAAAGCAAAATCAAGTGTTCGAAAGAAGACAATTCTCTTGCTAACCCTTGTGAGAAAGTTTTTCCTCTTGGAGACATATAAAATATCTTTGATTTGTCAGTCAACACACTTTCTATACATTTGAAAAGTGGATCGCACATCATCACCATACCTGCTCCGCCACCGAAAGGTTCATCATCACATTTATAGTGTGGAGGAAGTGCAAAATCACGAATATTGATGATGTTTATTTCAATCTTACCGCTCTCAACAGCGCGCTTTATTATACTTTCCTTCAGTGGAGCGAACATCTCAGGAAACAATGTCAAAATATCTATTCTCATACGCACATATCCTCGAAAATTTGCTTTGTGGTAACAAAAGCGTCATTTTCATTATCGTATCTAATATAATCGTCAACATAAGGAAGCGAATATGTTACTGCTCCTGCTCTGATTGACAAAATCACACTCGCACCATATTCGTCAAAATCAACAAGTTCGCCTAACTTCTCTCCATTTTCGTCAATGATAGGTGTTCCTATCAAATCAGACAAATATACTCTATCTTCAAAATATTCATACTCATTTCTGTCAATATAAACCGATTGGTTCTTGAACTTCTCCGCTTCTTCTATAGTCTTGATTGTATCGATTTGAATTGAATAAGCATCATTGTTGAGATTCAATACTTTAATAAAATTTCCTTCAAACAATTTTTCGCCAATATAGACATGCTTAAATTGCTTGAAATCGTCATCAAGATATGAAACAACTTTCACAGCGCCCTTGACGCCGTGAGCACGA
>JAFVPU010000204.1 GCA_017505165.1 Clostridia bacterium | reverse complement strand
TGATCGCATCTCTAGATGCAATCTCTTCTTCACGGTTTTTTGCCGCCTCTTTTACAGCTGCTTCTGCAAGAGCACGTCTCTCGTTTTTAGCAGCCTCTACAGCTAAAGCATTTTCTCGTAAAAGACCCATAATTAGTCCTCCTTATATATGATGAAAACTTAAATTTTTTATTGTAATGTCCCTAACTTTCGGAAATATAGATTGTGATATCTGGAACCATGGAACCATCTGCATCTTTAACGTTTCTGATACTAATATGCTCCGGTGGGATATGTATTCCAATTTGAGAATCAGCAAGTTTGTAGATATGCTGAATATCTGCTTTGTAATTATTAAATCCTAAGAACTCAAAATACGTGATAGACTCTTTGTAAGTATTTGTAATTTGAGTTACTAAGTTAGGAATATGGATTGCTCCAAGTTCATTAAGATCCTCAATATAATCTTTGATATCTTTTATAACAAGATCCTTTGTATGAGTATCTGAAGAATTGAGTAACTTCATTCTGAAGTGCATAGCAATATCAACTCTATCGATAAATTCTGCACCGTCATCGAGAATATTGTTTACATTTGTATCTTTGATTACATAGAGAGTCTTAGATGGACCGTAAGTATTGAAGAATTTGAAATCGATACCAAATGAATTTTCTTGTACCATGATAGTCTCGTCAATATATGCTTTACGATAATTCAAAGCGTCGATAGCTCTATCAATAAGATATGGATCTTGAGAATAATCATATCCAAATACAGGTATTCCTTTGATAAGATATCCTTCTGGAATCAATACTGTTTCTCCATTTACTTCTTTTGTAGAACCATATGGTTCTACTCTAGATCCCATAATATCGGCATATGTCTGATAGAAGTTTAAACCATTATTTACGTTGTACATATTTGTCACTGTCCAACCTTCTAATCCTGGTACATATTTATCAAGATCATATCTTGTATGTGTTCCATCGTAATTTGGAAGTTTACACAGTGAATAGATATATACAGTAGTATTAGGATTAAAGTATCCATAGTCTGTAGCAGTCTGCCCTACTACGCCTACATTATTGATTTTGATATTATTACTATTATCGATCTCATCTGCAGCTTCTAAATAAGTTTCAAATGAATATGTGAAGATTTCTTCATCGATATTAGTAAGGGTTAATTCTTTGTATCTGTATGGTGATGGAGTTGTTCCATCGTTGTTTCTGCAGAACAGAGCGATTACTTTTACGCCAGCTCCGGTTACATTTCCATCTTCATCCTTTTCAATCAATCCTAAATCTTTAGAAATAGATTGAGTAATATCAATAGACATGCGATATTTGTCTTTGTCGTCTCCAATGAACGGCCTGTACCAATTTAAATTGGTACCGATGAATTGCATTGAAGACTTCTGATTGATATAATTGTAATCTAAGTATGGAGATTCATCGATACACATCATGTAGAATGATGAATATAAATGATATTGATTAATTGAAACTGAGAATGGGTTTGTGTACAAGAATCCCGCTTTATTTGTGATATCAGATTGATCAGGATCAAAATTCATTGGTCCTTCTAATCCTGTATCAATATAACTTGATCCCGGCACATATGTCATTCCTCTGCTTAATTCAAATTTCATATAAGAACTGCTTGTCTTGGAAGATTTGAATTTAGCAGTATATTCGATTACAGTTGTATCTTCGAATGATGTAGGATTATTTGTAATAGAAAGGTGTAAAGTTCTAATTGTAATAATTGGAGATGTAGTTGAATTGGAACCTTCTGAAATCTTAACTGATTCTGATAATGTCAACTCTGCATCTTTATTTACTTTTACATCAAATGATAATGTAAAATTAGAACCTTCTTCTGTATTGAATTCTTTTGGAATGGTAAAAGCTACATCTTGTCCAGAAACTTCTACGACGCACTCTGTCATCTTACCATTATAAATGAAGAATGTAGTTCCTGGTACATATGTAAATCCTTTGTCTAATGTCTCTGTAAATACGATATCTGTATCTTTAGAGATTGAAGTGTAATCTACGTTGAATCTGATAGTCTGCCCGATAGAAACCATTTCATTATTTTCAACCAATTCTGCGTCTGTTAAAATAGTAGGCTCATATTCAGAAGAATCGGATAACGGAGATTCAATACATTTTGACGAACAATCTGGATATCCTTCTTTCTTTACATATCCTTGACAGTCATATGTATCATAAGTAGGATCTGTTATCTTAACGGAGAATTTTACCGTGATATCTTTATTTGGTTGAAGCGCTCCGAGATCATAATATAACTGAGTATTTTTAATAGCCCCGTTAAAGATCTCTCCAACTCCATCTGCACCAAGTTTAAAACATGATCCGGATTGTGATACATATCTTGGAGACTGTAATGATGTAAGTTGAGTTTTAATGAATTTATCCATTGGAACTCTCACATCTATTGTATTTGTAGGAACAATATCTCCGAGCTCATCTTTCAATACAAGATATGCATAGTAAGTTCTCTCGATCTGGTTATCTATTTTCTTTTGAATTACAATTCTACCATTATCAGAATCAAGCATTCCGAAATAGTTATTAAGATCTTTGATAGTTGTCAGAGACCCTCTTGCCAATGCTTCTTTAGGAAGCAATGATTGTAATTCTTTCTTTGATTTTCTATCCTTACCGTTTGTGATATCTGATTGAGATTTAAATAAAACGGTAAGATTTTTATATCCATATTTGGAAGATTCAAAGTTTACAAATAAACTGTCTGTGTAAGAAAGGTTATTTGGTTCTGCACCTTTACATGTCTTGATAAGAATCTCGATTTCTGAGTTCAATCCCGGCATGTAAGAGTTTCTATCGAATCTGACACGGATTGTATGGGTATCGATATATTGATACCAACAATACAATGCAACATCATCCGGAACTCCAGATCCTTCGAATACAGGAGTGAGATATACCTCATCATCAGATTCGTTTACTTTTACCTCAAAATATGCCAATTGATCTTCGAATGTAAAATTTATGGTTTTATTATCAATTACATTGGACGTAACCAATTTTGAATATTCTTCCTGATGATGAACCTGTCTTAAGATTACACTAAGAACGATATATGGTTCGTCATCTATATAAGAAACTACTGGAGAGGTAAGATACGGATTCGTTACATTTGAGATAGGATTCTCTCTACTGATATCATACTGAGCTGTATATACATTCTCATTTCCTGAGATAGTGGTACGTTTGAGAATGATATCATATTCGAGATGGAATTCATAATCTTCAAGATAGATTGGACATTCTCTATCTAAGATAAAGATACCATCTGCATCTACAGAATCATTTATATCAATTTGACGAATAAAAAACAATGCATTTAATATAGAAGGAGATGCATTGATTCCTTCTATATTATACATAATAGCATGAGTGATTATGTTTCTCTCTAATCTGGCTCTGGATGGGAATGCTTCATTTGCTAATTCTGAAGTCATCTGAATCTGTGTTTGTAAACGCTTAGATTCAATAGCTCCAATGTAGCCATATGTACTTATTGCTAGAGTAGAATCAGTCTCATCAGGCAAATATTCTTTTTTAACGTCATCAACAAGTCCTGATATATTATAAATATCAGAATTTATAACTTTCTTTGCCATTTAGAGAACCTCCTTAAATATACCATTTTAATTTATATTTAGATCTGCCAAATCTTCCTGCTTCGGTTGTGGTTTCTATTATTTTAGCTCC
>JAFVPU010000203.1 GCA_017505165.1 Clostridia bacterium | reverse complement strand
ATCTCGACATTGTTTCAAAATCAAAGAAACTCTCCATGCAAATCGTGGTGAAGCCCAAATGCCTACATGATCAACAAGAACTTCATGAACCCAATATCCTCGTAATCCATTTGGAAGATCTTTTCTGTTTTCAATCAAAAATTCAACTGGTTTGTGAAGATATCCAGCAAATTCCTTGATCATTGTAAGAACTGTTTTATTTTTCAACCATTCACTTATTCCTTTATCCTTTCTTACTCTGTAACCAGCTTGTTTTTCATGTTCAAGCAATTGATCAATGATGTTTTGTGCTCTGAACATTCCTTTTTCTGTATCACACATCAATTTCAAATCTTCGTAGAAGAAGAAATACACATATCGTTGTTTCAGATCTTCTGGCAATGTCAAATCATCAATTGGAGTACACATCAATTGAGGAATTCTTACTTCAATATATTCTGCTGGTTTATCTGTTTCATGAGCTTCATTTTCATCATCATCTGAATCTGACAAATCAATTTCAACATCACTTGAAATATCCAATACTTCCAAATATCCTGTTTTGATTGGAATTTCTTCTGGCTTCTCTTCTTTGATTTCAATCGGAATGACTTGTGGAGTTTGATCAAAGACATTTGTTTCCGTGGAATATTCCTTTTCCAATTGAGTCAATTCTGCATCAATAATTGACATTTCATGAAGCATGTCAGCAGGTTTGAGTGGTCTTTCTTTCCAATGTGCGATATCAGCAGATAAACGAGTCAATTTCTCTGAAACATTCGTCATTCGAACTGTCGGAACGGGAACTTTATTTCGAATGGCAACATATCTTTCACTGAATTCTTCGTATGTTTTCTCTGCGTCAACATGGAATGGTACAACTCTGATTGGATTGACTTCATTTGGTTTGTGAATTTCATCTCTCTCATCAAGTAGTGCTTCATATTCCTTCAATCTTCTGTCAATGTCTTTCAATTTGAAATCTTCCGGCGAATTTTCTTCAACAACCATTGTGATGTTAATTGAGTCGATTTCATCAAGCAATTCTTTCATCAATGGAGTTTGTTCTCGTTCCCATCTTTTACAAATGATTTCGTATCGTTTTCGATAAGTTATTTTCTTTTTGATCACCTCATCATTGGGAAGATGAATCAATGGATCTTTGGGTGGAATTTGAAGTCCTCCAACAACAGATTCCTCAAGCACCTTTTGTAAATCATGAAGTTTCTGAACTTCTTGTTCCAATTCATTCAACAAAAGATCAATTCGCTTTCTTCTTTCATTGTTTTCACTCGAATGACAATCAACTGCATCAACAACAAATTCACTGATTTCCTTCTCAACTTCTGTCAATTTTGAACTTCCAATCAATCCGTTGTGTTTGATATTCGCAACTCTGTTGAGCATTGCTTCTTTGATCATTTCAAATGCTGGATCCACTGGATCAAATTGTAATGGGAATTGACCTTCTTCTTCCATGATAGACTGCATCAATACATTCGGCTCAGAATTGTTGTCTGGAACATTCTCTGGACTTGGATCACGAACCAAACCTATTGGTGTTTCTTTGTAATCTTCTTGCATTTCAATTTCAATGATTTTGATGATAAAATTGAGTTTTGACTTCACTTGAAATAACATTTTCTTTAATTCGTCATTCGATCAATGAAAAATTAAAAGTCATCCAAAAGTCATAATCCGTAACAAAAATAAAACTCAAGATTCAAACTTTCTATGCCACGTATACACCACGTAAAACAAATGACGTGGGCATAACGTAACTGCAAATTATTTAATGAAGAAAATCAATTATCAAAACTCATCATGTACCAAGCGGTCTTGTATTACGAACCAATTCCTATCACAATGTCAAAACCAGCGATGAATGAAGAACCAATGCAGAATACCACAGGTTGGTCCAATACTATTCCTCAGAATCCTCCTACTCCAGAAATGACTGAGCAACCTCAGCAATTTATCAATTTTGGACTTCCTGATGAATTTGATTTGAGAGAGCAACTTCGACGTGCTCAAGAAGGCAATGAGGAATTGCGTCGAAACAATGCTCGTTTGGAAGGGATCGTGGTGATGTTGTGTGAAATCATCTACGAGTTGAAACAAAATGTTTCTCTCAATAACAACTAAGCGTTGCTAACTCAGAAATCATAATTGATTTCACTATTTAAGCTATTATTTTTTGATTTTCTTTTACAATCAACACGATTTTGATATTATGGCAGGAAAGAAATATCCAGGATTTTCATTTTTGAGAAGACCGAAAACAGGAACATTACCAGTGGCAAAGAAAAGAGTCATCAAATCAAGAGTTGAATCAGAACAAGTTCTTTCACCAAGCGTTCCTTTTGTGGAAGAAACAGAAACGATTCAACAAACGATTCAAACCCCAGAAAGAACGGTAATGGTGGAAGCAAAGAAATCATTCAGAAGAGTAAACGTCAATGAAGAATCTCCATACATCTTTCAGGAGATGGTCATGTTTGATT
>JAFVPU010000202.1 GCA_017505165.1 Clostridia bacterium | reverse complement strand
TAGGATTTGATTTTGGAAGATTTCTTCCTCTTGGATATTCGATAGGAGTTGGTTTTATTTTTTTTATAATAATTATATTTCTTTCTCCGGTTTCGTTTGGTAGAGAGAAAGGAACAGTTTTTACAAATTCTCCACCAAGAATTTCGATTGCTTTTTTGGCATCTTCAAGTTCTTCGGAATAATTATTTCCTTTATATGCAACAACATATCCTCCAATCTTTACTAGTGGCATAAGATATTCCAATAAAGTGTTTAATTTTGCAACGGCACGCGCTGTGGCTACATCAAAATTTTCTCTATTAGTCTTTGCAAAATCTTCTGCACGAGAATGAATATTGTTTGATTTGATTTTCAACTTATCACAAATCATATTGAGGAAAGAAATTCTCTTATTGAGACTATCAACTAAAGTTAATTCAATATCTTCTCTCACTATTTTGAGAGGGAGTCCAGGGAAACCTGCACCTGTACCTACGTCAACAACACTTGCATTCTCAGGTATTTCAGCAATAGGGAGAAGACTATCAAGAAAATGTTTTGTAAAAACATCATACTTTTCTACAATATTTGTCAAGTTTACTTTTTCGTTATATGAAACAAGTTCTTCGAAATAGGTTTCGAATTCTTTTTGATGTTTTTCCATTAAGTTTTGATAATAGGATAAATTCATTTCGACATTTATTTTAAACTATTTTTGATTTTTTAGCAAACAAAAACGACAATAAACAAATTTTATTCTTTTTATTTAATAATAAATTTAGCATAATAAAAAAGTTTTACGCAAACAGGTAAAACTTTTAAATAAATCCTTTCATTTTAAGATAAACCATCAATACACTGATATCACTTGGACTTACGCCATCAATACGTTTGGCTTGACCGAGAGTGTTTGGTTTAAACTTATTGAGTTTTTGTCTTGCTTCAATTCGAAGTCCTGATATTTCCATGAAATCTATATCAGGCAGATTTATATCTTCGAGAGATTTTGTTTTTTCAATCAGTTTTTCTTCTTTCTTGATATATCCTTCATATTTTATTTCAGTATTTATATAATCTAAAATATTGTTTGGAACATTATTAAACAAACCAAAGAAATCACGAACTTTAAATATATCAATATTATTTCTCTTGATAACTTCTTTTAAACTTAATCCATTTGCTGACAAATTTTCATTGTTTAATTTGAAAAATTCTTTCAAACTTTGAGGATTATAAATTTTGTTTAATTCATTATTTACAGAATCAATAAGTTTTAATTTATTTTTAAATATCTTATATCTTTTGTTATCAACCAAACCAATTTTGCGACCGATTTCTGTGAGACGAATATCACAATTGTCTTGACGTAAAGTCAATCTATATTCTGCTCGACTTGTCATCATTCTGTAAGGTTCAATAATATCTTTTGTAACAAGGTCATCAATAAGAACTCCAATATACGCTTGATCACGCCTCAAAATAAAAGGTGGAAGTTGATCAATATGTTTTTGTGCATTGATACCTGCCATAAGACCTTGAGCAGCAGCCTCCTCATATCCGCTTGTTCCATTGATTTGACCTGCGAAGAAAAGTCCGCATATTTTTTTGCTTTCTAGATTATTTTTCAATTCAGTAGCAGAAATACAATCATATTCGATAGCGTATGCAAATCTCATAATTTTGACATTTTCAAAACCTGGAATAAGATGATACATTTTTCTTTGAACATCGCTTGGCATACTGCTGGATATTCCTTGAACATATATTTCATCTGTATTGGCACTTTCAGGTTCTAGGAAAAGTTGGTGTCTTTCTTTATCTGAAAATCTCATAATTTTGTCTTCAATACTTGGACAATATCTTGGACCAATACCATTGATTTTTCCTGAATACAAAGGTGCTCTATCTATATTTTCCCTGATACAGTCGTGCATCTTGGTAGAAGTATAACCAAGATAACAAGGAATTTTGTTTTTAACTTTTTTACCAACTTGAGAAAAACTCAAATTAAGATCATCACCAGGTTGAATTTCAAATTGAGAATAATCAATACTTTTTCCATCAACTCTCGCAGGAGTTCCTGTTTTAAATCTTTTGATATTTATACCTAAATCAATCAAAGATTGAGTTAAGTTTGTGCTTGATTCAAAACCGTTTGGACCAGTATTTTTTGTAAAATCTCCAATAATAATTTTACTATTGAGATAAACTCCGGTTGCAACAATAACAGTCTTACAAGCAAAGGTTTCTCCCATGCTGTTTTTTACACCAACAACGTGATCGTTTTCAACCAAAATTTCACTTACTTCACATTGAAGAATGTCGAGATTTTTTTGTCTCTCGATAGTTTTTTTCATTTCATTATGATACACAACCTTGTCAACTTGCGCTCTTAAAGATTGAACAGCAGGACCCTTTCCGGAATTGAGCATTCTAAGCTGAAGTAAAGATTTGTCGGCATTGATACCCATCTC
>JAFVPU010000201.1 GCA_017505165.1 Clostridia bacterium | reverse complement strand
TATTTAGATTCTTCTTTATCTATTTTATGTTTTGCCAATTTCTTAGCAAGACTATTAAGATATACGTCTGTTTTCATGAAATCTAAATCTTCTTGAAGTTTATTGATCTTCACACCTACATGAGATGAAGATTTTCTGTTTTTATTCAATTCCTTTTCAAGTCTAGCAATCTCGTTTACATCTCCACGTTTGATTTTGAGTTCACGAACTTTTGCGATAGTTGTTTTGTATTCGTCTTCAAATTGAGCCCTTTCTTCCAAGAGAGAATCTAATGATTTTTTCATCTCGATTGTTTGTTGTTCTCTCAAAGCGGTTGCTTTTCTCAAGTATACCTGGTGAGAGAAGTTTTTGTCTCTTGCATAGTCAGTTTTAACTTTCTTTGAAGGTTTTTTCCATTTTACTTTCTTCAATATGAATACAATTACTGCTGCAACAATAATAACTGCAAATGCTATACTTGGAAGAATGTATAACCATAAATTCTTATTATCTGCTTTGTTGTTTGATTCTTGAGTTGTTTCTTCAGTTTCTTCAACAACTTTTTTGAGTTTGATTACATTTGCTTCGGCATTTGATTCAAAAGCTGATTCGTCAAATCCATTGTCTTTGTTTTTAAATTCAATGTTTGCAATGATTGTGTCAGACAAAATAGATTCTTCTTTGCTTACAAGTTTGAATGTAAGGTGTGTTGTAGTTGTTTCAGTTGGGCAAATATAGAAGTTATAAGTTGTCCATTCGTTGTAAGAATTAACTTTTACAAAACTATCTTCAAAGTTTGTAAGAGAGATATCAAGAGTTGCCAATTTGTCATCAGCAACGAGATTTGTTGAACGTTTTTGGTTGTATACAGACAAACTTAATTTGTAATATTCATTCGCTGTAAGGGCAAAACCAAGTTTTGATGTGATTGTGTATTCGGTATCACCGGTTGCTCTTATTAATAATGCATTTTTGTTGTTTTTGTTGATGTTTTCAAATATGCTTTTGAAATTGTCATCAACGATTATGGAACTATTGTTCAAATCAATGATTTCAGTTGTAATATTTTCACTATTTGTTGCTCCCATATAATTTTTGTTTGCCAAAAGGTCTGACAAATCAATTTTTTCATCATCTGGTTGAGCTTCATATGCGGATTTTATATCGTAATCGTATTGAGCAAGATCTGTTGCTAAATCGTAATAGATATCGTCAACGTAAGTGTATCCATAGCTTTCGGTTGTTAATGTGATTTTCACTGCTATATCAATTGATTGATTACCAGAATAGATATAGAAATTTACGTCTTCCCAAACTTGTGTGCCAGTAGTTATATTCTTTTCAGCAATAACAGTACCATTAGAAACTAATGCAATGTTTGCTGTAGAGCCTTGAGTTTGCACTTTCAGATTAAATCTGTGATAAGTGTTTGCTGACAATGTCTTAGAACTACTTTCATAACTAAGTGTGTCTTTTGAGTGATTGTACATCATCAAAACGTTATTATTTCCTTTGTTGCTTGCATCTCTTGGGTCGTGTGGATTGATGAAGTTGTTCATATCATTTAAGCCTGTGAAATCTCTTGTATTGATAATTCCATGATATTGGTCATTTTTACCTGTAACAACAGTGAAATCTTTTGCTGTTGCAGGGAATTGTTTGTTCACATCTTCATATTCAAAATTGTTGAAGTTACCATTGTTGACCATAAAACTAGAGACATTTGTGAAATCAGTTGTCAAATCTTTCTTTGTAACAGTAGAACTTGTAGATATTGAACTGAATGTTGATGTATTTGCTGAATATGTTACGACTCTTGAGATATACAACTCACCAGTAGTGTTGTAATTTTCTGTATCTCCAAGAGAGAATTTCAACTGATAGGTGGTGTCCCTGTCAGGGTAACCCTTGATGTAGAAATCATAACGTTGGAAGTTGTTGAACAAAGCTGAAGTAGTGTTGCTTGTGATGCTGAGTGTGTCAGTGCTGTTTGCTTCATTGTTTCCTGTTTCGATCAATTGCAAAGTTGCTTTTCCATTCAAATTAACAGTTTTTGCAAACACAGATACTCTATATATTTTGTTTTGCTTAATTGTTAAGAAATCTTCCTTTGTTTCTCTTGTGATATATGCACCAGTAGAATCTTTCAAAACGACAGAGTTTGCAACAACTGAATCATTTGCAACAGTGTCATACGAAATATCGCTAGGGAATAAGTCAGACATGTTATATGAATTCAATGATGCGTCTGTTTTGTTAACGTCGAGATGTTTTTCATTGTTGTTATCCAAATTGTCATGGATTGTTTCAAAAGCTTCATAATTCAATTGTACCGCAGCCAAATTGTCAAACAACACAGTGCCATTACCATTCAAGAACATACCTATATTTACATTGCTGTCGCTGTTTTCATTTGTTTTGATCAAGAATGTGCAAGTAGTCCAAACATTTTCGCTTGTGATTCCAGTCATTGAAGAATACTTGTCTGAATTTTGAATCAATTCCAAATTAGCTTTGCCTAAATTTGAAGTCATAACATCTACGCTAATCATATAGTATGAATTTGCTTTAAGAGAGATAGAAGAACTTGTTGTGTATCCAAAGTATGTTGGTGAATTGCTCTTTATCATCAAAGCGTAGTCATCAGTAGAGTTTTGAGAAAAATTATATTTCTTCAAACTAATTACACCAGCTTCTACACCATATTCACTTGCAGAAGCAGATGATTTGAAACTGCTTGGAGAGAAAGGGTAAGAAGTAGAAGGGCTGGAATTAAAATTAGCATTGCTTATTGTAATATTTGTTGCTTGCATAGCTGCTTCTGTCTTGAATTGTCTATTTTGAATTTGGAATAAACCAATTCCTGACAATAATATTAAAAGCATAGCAATTGTGATAAAAATTGTGTATTTTATAGTCTTAGTAATTGTTTTCATTGTAACCTCTTATAAATTATTGCTTAAAACGAAAATATTATAATATAAAACTTAAAAAAAAGCAAATATTTTTAATAAAAAAGCACAAGATAAACGCATGAAAAAGGTAAAAAATTTCAATATAATACTTTTTGGGGTGATTATTGGATTGATCAATGGTTTTTTCGGTGGTGGCGGAGGAATGGTGGTCGTTCCTTTGTTGAACAAAATGTTTGGTTTAGAACAGAAAAAAGCACAGGCAACAGCGTTATTTGTAATATTGCCGATTAGTCTGTGTAGTACAATTGTTTATATGATACACAATTCTATTGATTTTGCGACTGGCTGGCCTGTGATATTGGGGATTGTTTCTGGTGGTGTAATAGGAGCACAATTGCTCAATAAATTCAGCAACAACAAACTCAAAGGAGTGTTTATATTTTTCATGCTTTTGGGTGGAATTGTTATGTTGATAAGGTAGGATGTATGATTTTTTGGGAAATTTTTGCGGGTATTCTTGGTGGTATAATAGGTGGAATGGGAATGGGTGGTGGAACGCTGACTATTCCTATTTTGACAATTTTTTTGAGCTACAAACAAATATTGGCTCAAGGTGTGAATTTGATCGCATTCTTGCCAATGAGTATTATAGCTTTGATTATACATTTCAAGAATCATTTGGTAGCCTATAAAGAGACTTGGTTGCTTGCGCTTGTTGGAAGTCTTTTTAGTATATTTGGTGCTCTAGGTGCGAACAAAGTGCCGAATATTGTATTGAAAAAATTGTTTGCTCTTTTCTTGATAGGGTTGGCAATTTGGCAAATTGTGGAAATAAACAAACAGAAAAAATCAAAATAAACCACAGAATTTGCTGTAATTAAAAATTATTTG
>JAFVPU010000200.1 GCA_017505165.1 Clostridia bacterium | reverse complement strand
AGCATATTAAAATTTAAAATGTATTCAAATTGTTGTTATATTTTTAATTTAATTGAAAATTCTTGTATAAAACTAAAAAAACAATATCAATAATTATACTTGAAAAAAATGTAAATCTTTGTTAGAATATTAGATGATAAAATTTTAGCCGATAAAATTTGCCGAAGTGTAAATAATAGGAGAAGATATGTTGGAAAATATCGTAGTAAAAGGTGCGAGAGAAAACAATCTCAAAAATATTGACTTAACAATACCAAAAAATAAGTTGGTTGTTTTTTCAGGTGTGAGTGGTTGTGGAAAATCTACGCTTGCATTTGATACTATTTTTGCAGAAGGTCAGAGAAGGTATATGGAAAGTTTGTCCAGCTATGCAAGACAATTTTTGGGGCAGATGAACAAGCCAGATGTTGAAAGTATTGATGGGCTTAGTCCTGCCATCTCAATTGATCAGAAAAGCACAAATAATAATCCAAGATCAACGGTAGGTACGATTACAGAAATATATGACTATTTGAGATTGTTGTTCGCTCGTATAGGAAAACCTTATTGTCCAAAGTGTGGAAAACCTATCACAGTGCAAACTCTTGATCAAATTGTTGACAAAGTGATGGAATATCCGCTTGATACAAAAATGATCATTATGGCTCCGATAATTCGAGGACAAAAAGGAACACAAGAAAAGATCATTTCAGGACTCAGAAAAGATGGATATGTCAGGGTTATGATTGATGGAGAAATTTATTCTCTTGATGATAATATTGTGTTAGACAAGAATAAAAGGCATGACCTTTATGTCGTGATGGATAGAATAATCATGAAAGAAGGAATCATTTCAAGACTTACCGAGTCCATTGACAAGTGTCTTCATATGGCTGATGGTCTTGTTATGATCAATGCAAATGATGAAAATCGTCTTTTCAGTGTTAAATACAGCTGTGTAGATTGCGGTGTTTCAATCCCGGACATTGAGCCAAGCTTGTTTAGTTTTAATAATAATGCTGGTGCATGTGTAAAGTGTGGTGGTCTTGGATATGTTATCAAAATTGGAGAGAATTCAATAGTAAAAAATGATCGACTTTCAGTCAATGAGGGTGCTTTGGCGGTATTGGGATTCAATATTGATGCTCAAGGAATAACGAAAAAAGCACTTCAAAAACTTGGAAAGAAATATGGATTCAGTTTGGATATGCCTTATTATCAAATTCCAAAGGAAGCAAGAAATGTTCTTGTAAATGGAGAGAAAGGTGATGCTGAACTTATTGCTCCAAATCTCAATCAATATGTTACAAAACCAAATTCGTTATTCATGGGTATAATACCAGATTTGTTGAGAAGATTCCAAGAGTCAACAAGTGAATATATCAAAGACGAGATATACAAGCTTATGAGTGAAGATTTATGTCCTGAATGTATGGGAAAACGTCTTAATGAAAATGCTTTATCTATCAAAATAGAAGGAAAGAATATAGCAGAACTCTGCGATATGTCAATAGAAAAATTAAGTGAATTTATAGTGAACTTAAAACTCACAAAAACAGAAAAAATTATTGCTGAAAGTATCCTTAATGAGATAAAAGCTAGATTAAATTTTCTTGTGAATGTCGGATTGACTTATCTCAATTTGTCTCGTAGAGCAGGTACTTTGTCCGGAGGTGAAGCCCAAAGAATTCGTCTTGCGACTCAGATCGGAAGTGGATTGAGTGGTGTGTTGTATATTCTTGATGAGCCTAGTATAGGATTACACCAAAGGGATAATGACAAATTGATTGAAACTTTGAAAAATTTGCGTGATCTAGGTAATACATTGATAGTAGTAGAACATGATGAAGATACAATACGACAAGCAGATTATATTGTGGATATTGGACCTTTGGCAGGTGTTCATGGTGGAAAAGTTGTTGCTCAAGGAAGTGTGGAAGATTTGATCAATTGCAAAGATTCTATCACCGGTAAATTCTTATCAGGTGAAGACAAAATCGACGTTTCAGATGATAGGAGAAAAATTGAAAAAGGTTATTTACGCTTGCTTGGTTGCAGGGAACATAATATAGACAATCTTGATGTGGCAATTCCAAAAGGTGTATTGACCTGTATTACGGGTGTGAGCGGAAGCGGAAAATCAACGCTTGTCAATGATATTTTATACCAAGCGCTTTTCAATAAATTGAACAAACATGATCACGAAAATAATTTCACTGCTTTGTTAGGAGATGAGGAGATTGATAAAGTTATTCAAATAGATCAAACTCCGATCGGAAGAACTCCAAGAAGTAATCCAGCGACATATTCGGGCGTTTTCACCAAAATTAGAGAATTATTCGCGCAAACACCATCATCAAAAGAGAAAGGATTTGATGCGGGAAAATTTAGTTTCAATGTAACGGGTGGAAGATGTGAAGCTTGTGCTGGAGATGGAGTGAAAAGGCTAAGAATGTATTTCATGTCTGATGTATATGTTCCGTGTGAAGTATGTGGAGGAAAACGTTATTCAAGAGAAATTTTGGATGTAAAATACAAGGGAAAATCAATCTATGACGTACTGGAAATGACGATTGATGAGGCTTATGAATTCTTTGATAATATACCTCAAATCAAGCGAATATTGCAGACTCTTGTTGATGTTGGTCTTGGATATGTCAAACTTGGACAAAGTGCAACAACTCTTTCTGGAGGTGAGGCGCAGAGGCTAAAATTGGCGACAGAACTCACACGCAGAGATACAGGGAATACAGTTTATATTCTTGATGAACCAACAACAGGACTTCATGTGTATGATGTGAAGAAGTTGGTCAAGATTCTTCAAAGATTGGTAGGAAACGGAAATACAGTGATTGTGATTGAGCATAATCTAGATGTGATAAAAACTGCTGATTATATTATTGATATGGGTCCGGAAGGTGGAGATGGTGGCGGTAATATCGTTGCACAAGGAACACCAGAAGAAGTGATGAAAGTGAAGGCTAGTTACACTGGAAAATATCTCAAAAATGTGTTAAAAAAATAAATACAGAAGAAAAAATATTGTCATAAAGTTTCTTGACAATATTTTTTTGTGATGATAGAATTGAATAAACATTAAGGGGTAATATGAAGTCTGAAATAAAGAAATGCTATCGATATTTAGATTTGCCATTAGATTCGACAAAAGATGATGTGAAATTAAGGCAAAAGGTTATGATAAAAATGTTGAGAGCAAAAGCAATAGATAAACATAAAAACTATGACAAAGAAATTGAAAGAGTTAATTTTTCGGCTTTGACATTGTTGGATTTTATAGACAAAAATGGTGTTCAAGAAGCAGAAAAATTCTCATTCCGTCCTAGTATTCAAGATATATATGGTGAAGTTTTTACATTGTTTATTTTGATAATTTTATGCGCTACTTCGTTTTTGATTTTGATCTAGTTATAAGAAATTTACAAGCGAAATACCATTAGTTTCATTAAGTCCAGAAGCATTATAGAACAATAATCGAGAATATGTTATTGCATCTTCTTGATTTTTATTTATTATGGAAGAATGAAGATACTGCAGATAGTCAGAAATTGGTTGTAGATCTTTCCTTGACAAAGATATGCATAGTATGTCCATTTTATCCGTCCAATAGTGGTTTAATTTGATTATTTTGTCCTGTAATACTGTATCGGTCGCTATATCTGAATCCAAGAGAGAAGAATAAATATATTCACTCTCTTTTTCTATATGGTCAAGCACTCGATTTGTATGTATTTGGTCCCAGACACAAAGTCCAGAAACCGCAAAGAACAAAATTAACATAGGTATCCAAATTTTCATTTCGACTCCTTTTGAAAATTGTATTGAATTTGTTTGTATGGTTTGTTTTTTTCTTGGTAGTAAACTTTTCCGTCTTCGTCAATAGTTAAAATTATCAATTGTTTTTTATCTGAAATATTTATTTTTTTGAGCAAGTTTTCTAGTTCTTTTTTGCTTATTTTGACTGCTTGCATTTGATCCTTGATCAATTTTCCGTCAGAAATAATTGTGTGGGGAATTTTTGCTGGAGGATTATTTACATTTATGTCCTGGCATGTGGTAGGGGAACATGCGCTGGTTGGAATCAAACTAATTTTTCCATTTGTCTCAACAATCGCATACAGAATTTGTTCAAAACTATAATAATTTCCTTGTCTAATTGCTTCAGTGAGATCGTCAATATTCATGTTTAGATCTTTGAGTGCTTGATATTCGATTCCGTTGGGGGAAATTACAATCACAGGCTTTCCACTCATTAAACGACGTAGTTTGACGCTTTTTCTTGTCAAAATTGTAATTGCATAATGAATCAAAACAAGTATAGCAAGTGGCAAAATTCCATGCAACAAAGGAATATTTGTGTCGCTCATTGGAAGGGTCGCCAAATCAGCAATTATCAGTGTGATAACAACTTCATAAGGTTGCATTTCACCTATTTGACGTTTTCCCATAAGGCGAAGAAATATTAAAACAGTAATATATATCAATAAAACTCTTAAGAATACAGAAATCATACTATAATTATGCCAAAAGAATTGTGTTTTTATACTCAAAATATTATATTTAAAAAACATTTACAAATAAAAAAACACCTTATCAAAGGTGTTATAAATCTAAAGGCTCTGTTTCTTCCTCTTTGATTTTTTGTTCATGGTTTTTTCTTGTGAACTTCAAAGATAAGAATGTTGCGAATTGCAAAGGAATACCGATCAAATACAACTGCCATATATTAAATCCTAGTCTATATAACTGAAGATAAATGGCGGTAATCAAAGTCCATACTAAGAAAGTTATGGAGAAGAATAAATGCTGTTTGTGTCCCCATATACCGCTGAAAACTGTGAATACGATAAAACATACAGGCAAAGCCCAAATCCATATCATCCAACAATTGTATTCTTTATGAGTTAGGAACAATACTGTGATATAACCAATACATGCCAAAAGCCATACGCCGAGGGTTGAGAGAATGGTGATGATAAGTTTATTGTTCAGAGTTGGTTTTTTGATTTTTTGCTTAATTTTCTCACTCAAAGGGTGGTCGCTCAAAATATAGTCTACGCTAACTCCGTACATATCTGCGAGTTGTTTTATGATAAAAACATCAGGGATACTTTCACCTCGTTCCCATTTTGAGATAGCTTTATCAGAATAATTAAGCTTTTCAGCAAGCTCTAATTGAGTCAATTTGTTGCTTTTTCTCAAATTTATCAAATTGCTTGCAATAATGTCTTTCAATTCTTTCATACTACTATTTTATATTAAAAAAACAATAAAATCAAGCATTTTTAATACAAATTCTACTGCCAGTAGAATTTTTTTGACTATAAAAATATAAATTCTACTGCTTGATTTTTTGCTCTACTATAGGGTTTAAAACATTAGAGCATAAATATGACATTTTTATTTGATTTTTGATTATTATTTAGTAAAATAACGGCAATGGGGAGGAAAAATGAAAGGAGAAAGAATAATAGTTTACGAAGATGAACTCAACGACGAATTCTCTGGGTCGAGTGTAAAACCAAAAGTTATTGATTCAAAATATAAGTACATTATAAAAAATCCGCTTTACAAATTATTAAGTTTTGTAACGTACAGATTGATTGCAACGCCAATTGCTTATTGTTATAAATTATTTAATGGTGTAAAGTTTGTTAATAAAAAGATTCTCAAAGATTATAAAGGAAGGGGTTATTTCATATATGCAAATCACACAAACAAATCTTCAGATGTGTTGATGCCTCACATGATTACATTTCCAAAAAAGATTTATACAGTTGTGAATTCTTGCAATATGAATATTCCATTTATAGGTAACGGAGTGAGAACTCTTGGAGCAATGCCAATCCCTACCGGTCTTGATGGTACAAGAAATTTCTTGCAAGCCATTGAAAAGAGATCGGTCGAAGGAAATCCGATTTTAATTTATCCAGAAGCACATATTTGGCCATATTATACCAAGATAAGAAATTTCTCATCATCTAGCTTTAAATTTCCTGTGAAATTCAGTGAACCGTCTTTCTGTTTTACAACAACATATCAGAAACGAAAGAAAGGAAAGAAACCTAGAATTGTAATTTATGTGGATGGTCCATTCTTCCCGAAAGAAGGATTGTCAATAAAGGAACAGCAAGAAGATTTGAGGAATCAAATTCATGCATGTATGGTCGAGAGAAGTAGAAATAATAATGTTGAAATGATAAAGTATATGAAACAAGGAGAAGAAACAAATGATTAATATTTTATTCAGTGGAAATTCATACGTATTTGATGGTGTTATGACATGTTTATTGTCAATAGAAAAACATTGTAAAGAACCTTTGAATGTTTATGTTTATACAATGGATGTGAGTCATCTCAATCCAAAGTTTACACCAATCAGTCAAGAAGAAATAGATTTCATTGACAAGATGGTGAAAGAAACAAACCCAGAAAGTAAAGTTACAAGAGTTGATGTAACCGAACTTTACAACAAAGAGTTTGCAAATTGTCCAAATGAAGGAGCATATTGCTCACCATACACATTGCTTCGACTCCTTGCAGACCATGTTGAAGGTATGCCTGAAGATAAGTTGTTGTACCTTGACATTGATCTTATGTTCAATGATGACATAAGAAAGTGGTATGATGTGGATATTACTGATTATGAGTACGCAGCAGCAAGAGATCATTATGGAAAAGTTTTCATCAGACCGAATTATATCAATGCCGGAATTTTGCTTTTCAATATGAAAAAGATAAAAGAGACAAATTTGTTGGGCAAAGCAAGAAATCTTATCAAAACAAAGAAAATGTTGTTTGCTGATCAAGATGCAGTCTTCCATTCAACAACAAAGAAGAAGATGATGCCTCAAAATTATAATGACCAAAAATATATGACAAAGAAAACAGTTGTTAGACATTTCTGTAAAACACTCAAATGGTTCCCATATCCAAGAACTGTAAATATAAAACCATGGAGAGTCAGTGATTTGCACAAGGTGTTTGGTTGTTATGAGTTTGATGATGTACTTTATGAATACATATACTACAAAAAGTTGTTTGAAAGAACAAAGAAGAATGGATAAATAGGAGAAAAATTATGAAAAAACAAAGATATTATAATAATATGCAAAGAAAAGAAATTCCAATCTTCTTTGCTAGTGATGATAATTATGTGCCATATATGGCTGTTGCATTGAATTCTTTGATCAAAAATGCCTCAAAAAATTATGATTACAAAATCAAGATCTTAACCACAGGTATTTCAGAAGAAAACATGGCAAAATTAAAGAAAATGGAAAGAAGTTATGTTGATATAGATTTTGTTGATGTGAAGAAATCATTAAGTGAGCTTAAAGTTGATTTGCACACTCGTGATTATTACACTAATACAACATATTTCAGACTTTTCATTCCAGATCTTTTCCCTCAATACAAAAAAGCTTTGTATCTTGATGGAGATATT
>JAFVPU010000199.1 GCA_017505165.1 Clostridia bacterium | reverse complement strand
TCTGAGAATACTTAGGATCATCTGCTTCAGTAAACAGAGCCATATTTTCAGTAACAAAAGAAGATTCATCTTCAACAAATGCTTCATGGATTCCAGAAGGTTTCATAGAGCCAGGAATCTCATTCCAGATATTTTCAGAATTCATGACTTTCAGGAAGATCTTTCTTCCATACTTATCAGTCTTTCCAATATCGGTAAACCCATTCTTTAAAGCCAATCCCTGAGATGCATCATTATCAATATGAGCAGTCCAGTAATATACATTGAAATTGTTCTTTTTATGTAAATCACTATTCATAAGCTCAGATACCATTGCATGAGAAATACCTTGGCCTCTATAGCGTTCATCGACAGCAATTACGATTTGAGCAATTTCGGGCTTAGAAGGGAACTGATATACATCAAGGAATCCAACAGGAATTCCACTATCTCTATGGATAATTCTCTTAATAACAAAAGGAGAATCTCTATAGATATCATAGAATGTAATCTTCTTTAATTCATCATTAGACAGATGGGAACAAATTTCCATAATATCTGCATAGTCAGAACCAACAAAAGATTCATTCTTAGGAGAAGATTTCTTTTTAGGAGGATTATAATACTTTCTAAATCTATTAGAAGCACTAACCTTTACATCCTCAATACCGAAACGCTTAATCCTTTTAATAATAGCTTCAGCCAATTCTTTTTCATCAGAAGGATCGCAATTATTAAACATCCTGATTGCAGCTCTTACATGTTCCTCATCAGGCATAGGATATTTACGTTTATCAGGAATACCAAAATCAGAAGGAAGTAATCTTTGACGTTCAAAATAAGATAACTCGGCTTCAAAGATTAATTTGCTTACAGCTTTGATATTATTTCTTGCAATAGTATTGGCAAACAGAGACAAGTCTCCAGTTTTAATATATCTTGCAATAATATCAAAACCATTCCTTTTCAAAATTCCAGAAACAGCTTCTGCAAATCCATCATATTCAGTCTTCTTGTAAGTATTATCATTCTTCTTAATCCAATCGATCTGTTCAGATACTGCCATAGCAATACCTCTAACAGGAATGAAAGGAAGATCTTCATTATTTTGCATAATGAGAGAGTAAATCAACTCAGAAGTCAAATAAAGCTCATAAGGACCTCCCATGAGTTCAGGATCATATGTAAGCTTACTAATCAGATGAATCTGATTATCAACACTATATCCATACAGCTTTTCTTTGTAAGCATTCACGTAACCCTTAGGAGCATTTTTCTGAAGAGTAGACAGATTAGGATATACAAATACCTTAATCTCTTCAGGCATAGCAGACAGATTTAACCGTCTACCATAGTATGCAGCAGCCTTACTATTAAAGACTGCTTCGATATACTTCTTATCCATAATGGAAACGTGATCATCAAATTTGAATTTGACTTTGCTAGTCCATCCACGGCGCATAGCTTCAGAAAGAGCTTCTTCTTCCTTCTCATCAAATTCAATATTCTCAATTCCAACGTTATCGATATATGCCATAACATTTCTATCGATATAGAAAGAAG
>JAFVPU010000198.1 GCA_017505165.1 Clostridia bacterium | reverse complement strand
CCTTTTTTGTTGCTTTATTTCCTGCTATTAGCAACTATTTCAATACTATAATATACAATTTCAATATATCAATATTTCAATTAAAAAAAATATAAAGGGATGGTATAAGCCATCCCTTTATATTTTTTTTTAATCTTCATCGGATTCAATACCACCCATAGTGGTAACCTTATCAGGATTCTCAAAAAATGTTACAGGATTAATCAATCCAGAATCTGTACGACTATTATCCAATTTAGATTCATCAATATCTCTAATAGCACACTGAGGTCTTTCCATAAAGAATAGATCCATAAACGAAGATCCATTCTTCTTAAAAGTAAGAGGATTATAAAGCAATCTACTTACTTTTTGATAACTCATAGAAATAGTAACACTTGGATTACAAGTAAGAGATTTATTAAGAGACAAAATCTCATAATTAGGATTTAATTCATACCATTTAGCTCGTTCAAGAATATTATCTGCATCTCTAATCTGATTAGACAAAATAACTTCCAGATGTGTAGAAGCAATATTCAATCCACCTTCAATAGTAGTATCAATCAATGCCTGAAGAAGTGTATGAATATTATACAAAGATATTGTACTATTCTTATCCAAAAGATCTTTCAATCTATCAAGAGTTTTAGACAACTCATTATTCTCAATAGGAATAATAAATAGATTACCAGATTTCAGCTCAGTAAAGTCAATAAAGATTTTACCATCAATAGGTTCGCCTTTTCTTCTAATAATACTATTCAACTCATTAGAAATATAAAGCTTAGCTCCCTTATCACTTGTAATATGATAAATATTCTCACTATCAGATACATCAAATTCTCTAATAAATTCGTTGTAAAGAGCGGTAGAATTCTCATCATCATCAGAAGCTACAAGGTCATCATCTTCTTCGTTTTCAAGCTCAATTGCTTCAGGACTGATAATCATCTTATACAGCTTAGGATCAGGCTCAGGATTAAGATGAACAAGATTACCTTCTATCTCAAATAGTTCATTGAACTTGTCAGACCAAGAAATCTTCTCAATAAAAGTTTCGAGAAGGTGTTTAGCAGACAGAAGTTTCTGAGTTAGATTAGAAGACAAATTCTCAGAAGCAATTCGTCCAACGTTAACACCAAATCTAATTCCTGCATCATAAACAGTATATGCAAGATCGCCATAACATTTATAACAAATACCCTGACCTCTAGCAGCAGAAGCACAAGTAACAGGACTTCTTAGATAAATCTCTTTACCAATGAGATTAGTATCAGAAGATTTGATTACATATTCAATTCCATTAGGGTACAATCGATAATATCTATTCTTAAGCATCTTAAGAGTCTTTTTATCCTTGATTGTAATTTTAACAAAATTTCTACTATAACAATCATAATTAGGATCAGGATAAAGAGAAGAATCCATATTATTCAAGCCAAGAATACGTGCAAAATGACCAGAAGAACCAACATTCTGATATTTAATGATCTGAGCAGTTCTACCTGTAGAAGATTCGATAAAATAATCTATAGGAGAAGCAACACCACCATTAATAAACGAATTCATAATAGGTCTTTCGAAGATACCACCTCTACCATTGGGTTTAGTACCAATATTAATTGTAAACTCTTTAAACTGTTTAGGGTTAATACCTTCAGAAGCTCTACAAGCATCTGCTAGACAATGATCATAGCCAAGATATTGACTAGCATCTTTCATAATACTAATAGCTCTATTAGCATATTCCATACCTACAGATTTTACATCCTCAAGAGGAACACCAGAAAGATCTGCATGCATACAATTATTAAATTCATCACACTGCCTCATAAGGAAAATATTATCTTCCAGATTGACAGTATTGGACAAGAACATAGCAAAGCTATCAATATCGTGGAATCTAAACAAAGTATCATCAATAATATTATTGAGTTCTTTGTTAGTGAATTTTTTACGACTAGTATCAATTAAGAATCTATCGATATAATCCTTAATAGTATCTTTTTTGATTTCATTCGCAAAGAATACATGCATTGGCATAATGGGGATATCTACTCGAATAAGCATATTCCACATTATAAGATTTAAAAGATAATCAGTAACAGAAAGATCAAGAGTAAATTTATTTGTAAATGTAACGCTAATAAATCCTTTCTGAACGCACTCTGTTTCAATACCATCTTTCAAAAGATTTAAGACAGAATCATAATGACTCTGCCAATTAGATTTTGTAATAGAAGATACATTAATAGGAATCTTCTTAAATTCAATGATTCCAGCATATGGACCATAATTTTCAACATGTTTTAATCGGTTTTGCATATCTGCAAATTTAAATGATGTGTATTTTTCCATGGTACAACATCTCCTTTTTTATTTTCCTTTGTTACTACTTTGTTTTCGAGCATGTAACAAACTACTTTCATCATAATAATATATACTTATAAAAAATATCCGCTTGAGTTATTACTCAAGCGGATATATAGCATTTACTTACGGAAATACTCAGGAATACAAGTCTCAACGAAGGTCTTAATAGCAGACTCAGCAACAGGCTTTGCCTCATCAGCGTACTTTTCGATTAAATCGTTCATTACCCTACGTTCCTGCATATGAAGACGAACTAATTCATCCCACATAGGATCACCATTTTCTTTAGCCATATGGCAAACAGTAGTCTTCAAAATACTGTCACCTTGGTTAGCTAAACGCTCTAAAGTTTCAGGAGACATTAAGCCCTCTTCAACCATAAACTTAGCTTCATTAGAACCGACGAACTCTTTAACCTTATCAGAAGATAAAGAGTTTAAGCTTTCATATAAGATAGCATCACGAAACTGATTAGGATTCTTCAGAGCACCTTCCATATGAACATCGGTGTCACCAAAGACTACGCTTTCCTTAATCATATTTCATTACCTCCTTTTAATTTACTAATTTATATAAATGTTACGATTAATTGCATATTATATTTTTAGCAATATGTATAAATATATTGCTATGAAAACTTTATAGTAATTCATTTTGGGAGGTATATGAATGAGTAAATATTATAATACACCACCGGTCAGGACTCAGTTTGCTAAATATGATCCTAGTCCGGTAATTGATAAATATAAACAAATAGCAATTAGTATGCTCAAATATAATTTTCCATTATTAACAGAGACTGAATTAGCAGCAGCTGTAGATGATTCTATTTCGAAACATCTTGTGCAGACACCTGCTCGTATTAATAATAACTATAAAAATCGTACAGTAGAAATGACTGTACAGCAGATTGCAGATTACATTATTTCTAGAGAACCTATTACGACATCTTATGGTGTTTTATTTAATAGACATGGTGTAGTCCCTAATCCACTTTATGGAGTTTTAGACAGCTTTATTAAAAGTCGTAAAGTTTTGAAGAAAGAAATGTTTAAATATCCTAAAGGAACTGAAATGTTTGAGAAATATAATCTACTTCAGTTACTTGCAAAAATTGATGCTAATGGGTAAACTATAATGCTCACTTTATCCGAAAGGATATCGATTAAATCCAGAGAATTGCTGGGAAGCCTTAAAGCCTTCTTGCCTATATGGAGACGAAAGTCAGAAACAAGTAGAAGGATAGACTATGTAGAGATACTAAGGTCTATAATAATAGGTGATCAGCAGCTGAGAATTTGATTAGAATTAGATACTATATCTATGAATACATCAGGTTAAAGATAAAAGGAGTTGATAATATGATTTATCCACAACCTGTAATATTTATGGATGATAGATATAATGAGGTTTGGAAACCTCTTGTATATGAAGGTATTGATATTGGAGAATACCTTATAAGTAGTTATGGAAATATCTATGATTTAAGAAGAGATATTTATGTCCCTCAACGTATATCTAATAACAATGGGTATGTATATGTAAATCTTAGGCATAATGAAAAACTCAAATCGGGATCTCTTTTAGTTCATAGACTTGTTGCATTTAATTTTGTAGCCAAGCAATTTCCTGGGCAAGATCAAGTTAATCATATAAATGGAGTTAAAAAATGTAATTATGCATATAATTTAGAATGGACAACTCCAAAAGAGAATACTAATCATGCATTTGAAACAGGACTTGCTATAAATAATATTGGAGAAAATAGTCATTTGGCTAAACTCTCTAATAATCAGGTAGAAATAATATGCAAATTATTATCACAGGGAATGTCTTATAAGCAAATACTTATTGAGATTGGTCTTGAAGTTACACCTAATAATATGGATATGATTGGAAATATCTATAGACGTATAGCTTGGAGGCATATATCTGATAAGTATGAATTTCCTGATCATGATATAAGATTTAGAGTTAATTCAAGAGAAAGAATCGAAGCTATTTGCTCGTATTTAGAAAAAGGTATGAGTAATAAAGAAGTTTATGAAGCTGTTTTTAATAAACCTTTTATTTTGGATAAGAGCTCTAAATAAGTATATGAACTTATAAGAATGATACGGCATAGGAAACAATTTACCGATATTTCTAAAAACTACAATTTCTAATCAATTCTGGTTCAACGACTAAGAGGTTTCAAAATCGTGAAACCCTGTACTGGACACCGTTTAGGTGAAGATATAGTCTCAACTTCTAGTGAAAACTAGAGAAGTTCATAAGAGAACTGCGTAGATTAACGACCTACGTGAAGATATTTGATTATGGTGCAACTGGCATGTATTCATGCCTTTTCTATAACCTATATTCAGCATCTAGTACAACTACTCAGGGTAGATCTTGTAATTCTGCTGCAGCTCTATTCTGTGAGTCATTTTTAAATAATAATGTACCATTTGGTTCATTGAATGAACTTATCGAGTTTATTCATAATGTATTGAATGAAGAGCATCATTATAATGATGCAGATATTATTACAATTCATGCATCTGTTGATGAATGTTTCTTTAAGTTAATGGCTACAACTGGTTTTGGTTGGATTCCTTCTGAAGATGATATGTTTATTATCTGGGAAATTGTAACCAAATTAAATCAGTCTCAGCTGGATAGATTATTTTATAAAGATAATCTATTCCATTTTATTGATAACAAACCTGTTGCAGAAGCTATTCTTTATCTGTTACAGACTTTAAAAGAACCTTTCATGGATCCAAATAACCCTCCTGAAGAAATTGAAGAGGCTTTGAAAGAATTCTGTGATGTTCTTAAAGAGTATGTATATTATGATAAGCAGATTATTGATAGATTGGGTAAGATGGATAGTCTTATTAGATCTGTAAGTATTCTTCAGGATACTGACTCTGCTGTTATTTCTCTTGATGGCTGGTATCAGTATGTAAGAAATATGTGTGCTGGTATTCCGATGGCTATTAAGAACCAGGATATTGATGCACTTGAATTTATTGAGAATGGTAATATTGTGACTTCTGAACCTATTACTCCTGTTGAAGAGTATAGTTTCTTGGATGATGATATGATTGAACGAGATCGTTTAATTAATCCTGTTACAATTATCCCTCAGGATGGATTACGATATTCAATTATCAATATTATCTCTTATTGTTTAACCGTATTAGTCAATGACTATATGGCTAAGTATTGTAATAATTCTCATAGCACAAATGATGTTCCTTGTCTGATTACGATGAAGAATGAATTCCTTAATAGAATAGGGCCTAGTAGCAGTGATGCTGCATAGGGATCCTCCTTAATTGCTGGAATGCTAAGTCTATATGATATGCTAATCAGCAGCGAAGCTTCTCTTATAAGAGAAGAACGTTCAACGACTATCGAAAGGATACTATAGAAGAAATATCTATAGGAATAACTGAGTAGAGTAGGAGAAATCCGAAATGGGAGGCATCTTTGATATGGTAATAGTATTAAAGATGAAGATATAGTCTAGTCTTTTATGAAAGTAAAAGTAGTAACGGTTCAAGCGTGTTCTTCTGACTAACGCAAAGAAACATTATGCATCTAAGCAGGAACTTCAGGAAGGAAATATTGTTCCTCAAGAGAAGTCTCTTGATGTTAAAGGCATGGATGCTTTTGTTAAGTCTAGTTCTAATGAAGCTATTAGAGCTAGATTAAAAAAGATTCTGTTTGAAGATATCTTGGATTCTGAGTATATTGATCAAATTCAGGTTTTGAGAGATATTGCTAAGGTTGAAAAAGATATCTATGATTCTATTAATAGAGGTGAGAAGATCTTCTTCAAACCCGTAAAAGTAAAATCTTTGAGTTCTTATGAGAATCCTATGAGAATTCAAGGTATTGTAGCATCTGTTGCATATAATGCTCTCCATCAAGCTGGTACAGAAGCATTGGATTTGTCTATTAGAAATTCTATCGATGTTGTAAAAGTCGATATGAATCCTAAGAATATTGATAGAATTAGAGAGACATTCCCGGATGTATATGAAAAGGCTGTAGCATTGTTTAATAGCGAAAAATATTTTGCAACCGGAATCAGTTCTATAGCTATCCCTCTGAACGAACCTGTTCCTGGATGGGTATTGCCTTTTATCGAATACGCAGAAATTATTAATAATAATATTTCTGGATTCCCGATTGAATCAATTGGTCTATTTAGAGGAGCAGATAGAAATAATTCTACTAACATGATTCAGTTCTAATAATATAGGGTATGGAATAATTTTCCATACCCTATACATAAAAGTAATAATAAGAGGGAGGGAAAGGTATGTTAAAAAAGATAAGATATATTGAATTTGATACAGAAGACCGTGCAATCGAATTTGTAAAGAAAAATCCTTCTGGTATCGAATTAATTAAAGATCCTAGCATAGAAATTCAATTAGCAGCAATTGAAGTAGATGCTTTATGTATAGAATTTATTAAAAATCCTAGCGTTAATGCACAATTATCGGCTGTTATGAGAAATCCTAGTACAATTAGATTTATTAAGAATCCTAATATATCAGCTCAGTTTATAGCTGTTTACGCAGATGGATATCTTATTAGATTCATTGATAATCCAGATGAATCTGTAAAAAATCTTGCTGTACGCCGTACTCCTGATGCTATTAGATATATTAAGAATCCTTCTAAAGAATTGATGTCTATTGCTATGAGAAATAATGATAGTTTATATCAAATTCCTGGTAGTGCAAATGATCTAGTATTCGAAACTATTACCACGTGTTGTTATTATATAGAAGGGGATTCTTATGAGTAAAGAAAAAGAAGAAAATAAAAAATATTGTGGAATTTGCGATCATTATTGCGATTGGTTTGGAGATTGTTTTGCAGATGAAGATGGAGCCGGTGATCCTCTTGAACATGGATTTCAT
>JAFVPU010000197.1 GCA_017505165.1 Clostridia bacterium | reverse complement strand
GTCAACAATCTTGATTTTCTTTTCTTTTATTGGTTCAACTTCTTCTGCTACTTCTTCTTCAACTACTGAAGCTTCTTCTTCAATTTCTTCAACTACATCTTCTGTAGTTTCTTCAATTTTTTCTTCGCCCCAGATAAGCAAAACTTTTGCTTTTTTGAAAAGTCCACCATTATCCAAAACTTTTACTTCTACTTCTTCACGTTTCATTCCGCATTCAAGAAGCCCATTTTGGATTGCTAGTTCAACATTTTTTCCTGTTGCTTCTAATTGCATATTTTTCTCCTTATATTTTGTTTGAATCCAAACAAATATCTGTTTTATTTTCTAAAATTTCTGCTGTATTCTACTACTTGAACATTCTTCTTTTGCAAAAGAATATTTTCGTCTTTATACTTTCTTCTCATTATTATTGAAAGTATTGTTGATATAATTGTTGTCATCAATGAGTTCGTGATGATATATAGTGTATACAAAACGTTTGATGTTGAAGCCAATATAATCATAGTGATTGGAATCATAAACATCATAACTTTGCTCATTCCTGACATTTTTTGTCCTTTTGGTGCCAAAAGTTTTGAAGAAATCAATTGGCTTGCAAATGATATAACAGCGGTTAGGATAATCAAAACATAACATCCGTTATTGTCTTTCTTGTCTTCAACAACAGAAGATGTAATAAATTCGTATCTTAAATTCGCTTCTGTCTTGTTGTCTCCTGACAATTTTTCATGTTTTGCATAATCATCAAAACTTACGAATTGACTTGTTTTTGTATCTGATTTCCAGATGTTTTTTACCCAAAGCCAGCTGTTTTCTTTCTTGATATCTTTATATTCTTCAATGAGAGCTTTTTCAACAATGATTTTTTCATCATCAGTCAAATCTTCCACAGATTTTCCTGCACTCACTTCTACATAAGTTTTATCAAGTTGACGATAACTGTCATAGAGTTTTTCGTTACCAAATTTTCTTACACTTCCATACAATGAGAACACTATTACTAAAGACAAAACCATAGTAAGCAACATAGGAAGACACATTCCGCCAAGGTTTACACCATAACGCTTATAAAGATTTTGTGTTTCCTGATTCAATCTTGCTTGATCGTTTGCATATTTTTGTCTAAGTTTGTCCATTTCTGGTTGCAAAACTTGCATTACTTTCGATTGTTTTTGTGATGCATTACGTTGAACAATATCCAACGGACTCATCAACAATTTCAACGCAATAGTGAACACAATGATAGCCCAACCATAGTTGCTTATCCATTTTGCAAAAAGTTCAATAAGTGTTATCCATAAATCGGACTTTAACAGCATACTAAAACTATTTAACATTTCCATTTATAATTTCCTGATAAATTTAATTTTGGATAGTCGTAACCGCCACAATTACTAGGTCGGCAACGAAGGAGTCTTTTGATTGTTAAAAAACAACCAATAATTGCTCCAAATTCGACAATACTATCCCGAGAGTAGTTGCTACATGTTGGAATAAATCTACAATTTTTTCCAATAGCCCTGCTCACAAGCTTACGATAAATAGTAAGCAAAAACAAACAAATTAAAGTCAGAGGATAAGTGAGAATATAATATACTCTAAACATTTTCACCTCTAAACAAATTGTTTTTCTTGAGTACTTTTAAGAGTTCTGTTTCAATATCAGTTGAAAGTTTTTCACTACATGTCGGTTTCGCTGTGATTACATAATTTTTCACCGCAAAAGAATCTATATTTTTTCTACATGCTTCACTGATTATTCTTTTCACTCTGCTTCTAACCACAGAATTACCCACAGTTTTTGAAACAGAGATTCCAATTTGTGGAAAATTCTTGAAGGCGCGAACATAATGAATTAAAAAACTATCAGAGTGAACAACTTGTCCTTTTTTATAAATGTAATTGAACTCTTTATTTTTTTTCAGGCGGTTTATTTTACTCAACATATAAACCTCTAAACTGTCAAAGATTTTTTACCTTTGTTTCTACGGTTCTTCAACACACGTCTGCCTGACAAAGTTTTCATTCTTGCTCTGAAGCCATGAACTTTATTACGTTGTCTTTTCTTTGGTTGATAAGTTTGTTTCATACAAAAAAATTCTCCTTTTATTATATTAGTAAGGATTGCGTCAAGAGATATTCTCTTTCAGAATAAGGCCAGAGCCTAAAAAGGATATTTGCGAATTGACATAAAAAATAAGCCAATAATCTTTACTGACTTAATAATAACAAATTATTTTATTCTTGTCAATCAATACTTTAAATTTTT
>JAFVPU010000196.1 GCA_017505165.1 Clostridia bacterium | reverse complement strand
AACGGCGAAAATTATTTTTTACCAAAGGCTAAAATTTCAAAACAAAGCCAGGAACTTGTCGATTATTACAAAGAATTATCCGAAAATTTCCCGATAATTTCAATCGAAGACGGTCTTGATCAAAACGATTGGGCAGGCTGGGTAAAATTCACCAAAAAACTTGGAAAGAAAATCCAAATTGTTGGCGACGATTTATTCGTTACTAACAAAAAATTCTTGCAAGAAGGAATCGATAAAGGCGCAGGAAATGCAATCCTTATCAAACTTAATCAAATCGGAACTCTCACCGAGACTTTGGAAACAATTTCTCTTGCAAAACAAAATGGCTACAATACAATAATATCTCACAGAAGTGGAGAAACCGAAGACACATTCATTGCTGACTTGTCTGTCGGAATCGAAGCAGGCCAAATCAAATCCGGCTCAATCTCAAGAACAGACAGAGTTGCAAAATACAATCAGCTCATCCGAATTGAGCGTGAACTTGGATCCAAAGCGAGGTATAGATAATGATTATTTCAATTGATGGCCCAGCAGGAAGCGGAAAATCAACGGTTGCCAACATTCTTGCAGAAAAGCTAGATTTCATACACTTCAACTCAGGTTCACTTTATCGCGGAATTACTGCATATATATTGAAAAACAATGTCGACTTGAAATCTATAGATTCAACCGAAATAAAACTCGAAACCAAGTTCGAGAACAACACTCAACAAGTGATTGTTAATAATGAATATATGACAAATTTTTTGCGAAATAACGACGTTAGTATCTCTACTCCACAAATCAGCATTATTCCAAAAATACGACAAATTGTGGACGAATGTCAACGTTCATTTTGCTCAAAAAATAACGTAGTTATAGACGGTAGAGATATTGGTAGTTATGTTTTTCCTGATGCGGAATACAAATTTTATCTCGATTGTGCAGTAGAAGAACGAGCCAGAAGACGTTATCTTGAAGAAACCAAGAAAAATCCAAACATCTCACTCAAGGAAATTGAAAATCAACTCATCAAAAGAGACGAAACAGACAAAGCAAAGAAAATCGCTCCTCTCTGCATCCCAAAAAATGCAATCATAATTGATTCCACCTCACTCTCCATCAATCAAGTTGTTGAAGATATGTTGAAATATATCAAAGAATTCAAAAAACAAGCTTAAAAAACTTGTTTTTTTGTTCTCATCAACACATTATTCTATTATTTAAAACCATTATAATATATCAGTATACTTAGATTTTAAATACAAAAAACTCGACACAAGATGTCGAGTTTTTTATTTTTTCAGTTTATTCTACTCTTTTATAGTAATAATGACTTTGCTCATTGCCATCTGAGAAAAGCAATTCAATATCAAAATCAACAAGAGCATAAGTTCCATTTTCTTCAGTACTATATTGCCAATTTCCTTCTGGAAAATTGACAACAGTAGCATCCACGCAATAGAAAGCAGTAGCGCCAATAAAACTTAATTTACTGTTGGCTTCAAATGTAAAAGTACAACCATTGATAGCACCAAATGCACAATTATAAATCTTTTCAACACTTGCTGGAATAACAACTGACTCGATATTACTTGCCATAAAAGCTGAGTCGCCAATAATAGTAGTATCAGGACGAAGATTACAGATGGTTGAAGTCTTGTCTATCATAGTCAAGGCAATTACATCACCATCTTTGATATGATACAAAATATTGTTTTCTTCAACAAGTTCTCCACCTTTCACAACCAAATCAGCATATTTTGCCACCATTCCATGAGTGTCTGCACCCTTGACTATGTTAAGGTTTGATAAATTATTCACTACCTTGAGATTTTCACAACCAGCAAAAGCACTACTACCAATGCTTGTTACACCCGCTGGAATCGTGATTGAAGTAAGTGAACTGCATCCTTCAAATGCACAACCATCAATCCTTGTCAACCCTTCAGGAAGAGTAACCGATTTCAATGCTTTACATCCATAGAAAGTACCAGTTGGTATAACCTCTATAGGACTATCACTTGCAAAAACCACAGATTCCAATGATTCCAAATCCATAAAAGGACAACCTAGATTACTATTCACATCTTTCACACTTGCTGGAATTGATAAGGTTTTCAAATTATTTGCACCCACAAATGCACTATTGTTGATAACAGTAACATTATTAGGAATTTCAAAGTTTTCGATACTATAATCAGTCAAACCGATCATTTCAACTTCACCATCATGACTACAGCAAGTCGCACCATTTTCAGAATATATCTCATAATCAGGGTCTGTTACCACCAAATCAGCATATTTTGCCACCATACCATGAGTATCAGCACCCTTAACAATGTCAAGATCTGACAAATTGATGACTATCTTGAGATTCTCACAGCCATAGAAAGCATTAGCAGCAATGCTTGTTACTCCAGCTGGAATCGTGATCATCTCGAGATACGAACAGTTATAGAAAGCATTTAAAGCAATCGTATTCAACTGACTATTTTCTGCAAAGTTTACTTGCTTCAAACTCGTACAACCACTTACAAAATCAGCAGGAATTATAGACAAAGTGCTTGGAATAGAAATTTCTTCAAGAGCAGTACAATTTTGAAAAATGTTAGCACCCACAAATGTTACTCCTTCCGGAATAACAATAGATTTGAGCGAAGTACAAGCTCTGAACACCACAGCGTCTAAAGATTTCAATCCTTCAGGAAGATTGATTTCTGTGAGAGACGAACATTCTTCAAAAGCATTATCTCCAATGCTTTCCAATTGGCTATTTTCTTCAAAGATTACACTCTTGAGATTTGTACAGAAATAAAATGCATTTTCTCCAATAGTTTTTATACTTGCTGGGATTGTGACAGATACCAAACTTACACAATAATTAAACATACCAACATTACCACTAAGCCCAAATGGAAGATCCGTTACCCCTTCTGGTATCACTATCGAAGAAAGATTGCTACAACCAGCAAACGCATCAGGTCCTATTGTCCTTACTGTTTCCGGAATTGTGAATGATTCAATACCGCTAGCCATAAATATACCTTCTGGAAGATAGTCTAAGCTTGGAAGATTGATTGTTCTGAGACTAGCACAACCTGAAAATACATAACTTTCTAAATTTTCTAACTTACTTCCTTCTTCAAATATAACTGAGTTCAAATTGTTACAGAATTGGAAAGCCCTAATCCCAATTCTTGTTACACTTGCTGGGATTGTGATTGAAGTGATTCCACATCTATAGAAAGCATCATTTGCTATAGTTGTGAGTGTATCTGGAAGCACAATTTGCTTCACCACATCACACCCAATTGTATTAAATGCTACACTATCAATCAGTGTAACTGGCTTACCTTGGAATGTTGCCGGCACCACATAATGAGTTTTATATTCACCAACAACACCTATCACAGAATAAGAATCCGTATCTTCTGAATATTCAAACTCAAGACTCATTTCGTCAGATGCCTTTTCGTACACTGGATAGAAATCCAGTGCAGAGTTTGCGTCATAAGTCCAAGTTTCGCCTGGGTAATATTCAACGGTTGAACTATCACCATCAGTCGACCAACCAACGAAGTATTGTTTTACCCCATCAATTATCTTTTCAGTCTCAGTCGCACTAGGAATAGTGAACTTCGCCCCTTTGAATAACAATGTAGTTGCGGTCACTTTTGATTTTTCAACTTTTTCAATTGCGGTCTTTGAACTATAAACTTCATAATTTGAAACATCTGCACCTTCTTGTAATTGAATATCTGTAAATGTTTTTGTCTCTCCAAGTGTTTCATTAGTTAATATTATCGTTACTATTTCACAATTGCTTGGTGCGGTAAATGTTTGTCCGGCAGCAGTTTGTCCCCAACTTATATATTCACCAGAAGCTGTATAAAAGTTCATTCTGATTGCAGTATTGCAAACATATTTAACATTAGGTTTAACTTTTACAGGGAATGCTAGTCCATATGCACTTAAGTTTGTTTTCACAGTTACAGTATTATTATCTATCGAATAGGTCACACTGGTCGGAGAGTAATAGTTTCCACTAGATAAACCAACGTAATATTTATCTATCTCAAATTGTCGTGTATTATTATTTTCAAAACCAGAAGACAATGTTCCCAACGTTCTTCCAGATATATCCAACAAATTCTTTCCGGCTGGCACTTTCATTTCACATTCAAGTTGATCAGGAGTTGTTGTTGTATGGAAAGTGAGGAGTTGATCCGCCTTCACAAACACAGGTTTAACACTCACATCTCCATATACAGTGTTCTCGTTTGGAATCAATCCAATCACATCATAGAATGTTCCGCCAAGTTGAGCTGTTTCAATCACTCCATTTCTATCAAGTTCAAAGTGTGAGAGCTTGTATCCATCTGGAGCCACGAAATCACTTTCTTGCCAGTTGAGGACAATATCATTACCTGTAAATTCATATAAAGCATTTGGAACTGTGCCAACAGATTGATCAAAACTATAACCTATCACTCTTTCTTCAAAGATAGCTTTGACTGTGATCGGTGTTGTTGATTTCAAAATTGGTCCATAACTTGGATCCAATACACCATTAACATAAACTTCCCAACCATTATGGTAATGTAATGCATCTGGTGGAGTAACATATCCCGGTCCATTATCAAATTGTGTACCAAGATCGTAAAGTCCATCAACAAAGCCTCCTGTACCGCCATTGAGATCATATGTTATGTAGGCTTGTAGATTTATAGCAATAGGCTCTATCGCAAAGTAAGGATCATCATCAGTTGTATTGACAATAATTGTTGCACCAGGAAGATATTCTTCACCATTATACCTGAAGCCTGTAATTTCCTGGTATTGATAATATTCCAAAGCTTGAATAGGGGATGGATCAGTAGGTAAAGTGATTGCTTCTCCTTGACGATAGGTCTTGACATAACTCTTGTATGCATCTAAACCTAACCACTCAAATGTAGGAGAAGAATGGATTTCAGGTGATACTATTGTACGTTCATTACCTTCCCAGACAGGATAGTATGTAGTTTCACCATCACTCCAACTCAATGCCCCTGTATAATTTCCATACTCATCTATCGTCGTATACACGTCAGGCACTGTTGCACCTTTGGTAGTGCTGAAACCAATCAAGTGATAATTTTCTCTTGTGATTTGGTTGTTTTTCATAAAGGTGTCTATATCTTCCACACAAGGATATCCTGCAAGTTCATTATAAACACTCGAATAAACATATTGATTGTTGACATTACCACCAATCATGAGTTGACCCAAAGCTTGTTCTGTTTCACTGAGAGAGAAATCAATATACAAAGTTTGAGTTCCTCCTACATAAGGTTTGAAGTAAATATTGTCTCCATCTTTTATATTATATTGCAACACACTTAAGTTAAAGTTGAAGTTGTCTTGACCGTTATTAGTAATAAATCCTACAAAAGCTTGCTCGTCTTGAGTTCCAACATAAAGATCAAAGCCTACTAAAGAATAACCCTCTTCCCATTCAATATTGAATCCATCGAATGCCTCGTCTTGATAAGTAATGGTATCTTGATACCCACTATTGATTGTGAAGTATTCACTTTCTGGAGCAATAATGTTGTAGGTATTGTAACACGCATCACTGTAGTATTCCAAAACATAATGTTCAGAACCTTCTTCTGTCCACAAACTCAATTCATCAAGTTCTTCGTTTGTCATTTCAAAGAGATTGAGTTGTTGTCCTGGTGTCAATTCGCTATCAGCGCTTCCACCATACCAACCTGTCGCATGTGTATGTGCAGGAAGATTCAATTCTGGCACTGTAATGATTGGGTTCTCAATTGTGTGTGTTTCTCCGTACACTATACCATCAGGTAATTCAATGTGTTCGAAATGAGCAAACACTTCGTAAGGAGACCATTCGCATCCGATCTCATATGTTATATCATCTACGAGAGGAATAAATACTCTGCCTTCTTCGTCATATTCAATACCTTGAAGCGAAACAATCATTCTCCACAATTTGTTTCTATTTGATTTCACAGAATTGATAGTGAATTCTTCAGTAAGACTATCCTCTCCATAAAAATCCATTTGAGACAAGAAATATCCTAGATCTGCAGAGTTAATTCCTTCATCATCACTGAAACCTTGGCTTATATCAAATATATCACCATAACGAGCAGTGAATCCTTGATCCACCAATTCAATACCTTCACAATCATCAGCAAGGACGAAATCAACCGAAATCTCTCTTCCTTGCCAGATCGCATACGCATAACCAACAAAATCTTCGTCATAGATTATGGTTGCATCAGTGTAAATTCTGCTTGGCATATTATCACCAGCTGGAGTTGCTGCCCAACCCAAGAACTCATAGTTGCCATCTGCATCCACAAGTGTAGGAAATTCTACATATCCTGCTTGTGTAAGATATGATTGCTCTACATATTCTTGCGAACCGGTGATATTCTTCAAGTTATAGATTTTATTATTACCAAACTCATCACCAAAGACATCATTTTCTATAACGTCATTAACCAAATAAATTTTAAGGTCATCATAAGTTCTCATTGCTAACAACTCTATAACCGCATTATCTTCATAAATCATGCCTGTATCATTTAGAATAGATATATTGATTTGAGTTGTACTATTCTCATCGTTCTCTGTGATGACATAGGTCAATTTGTCTCCTGTTGATAATACTACACCTTTTTCATCATCAGAATTTAAATAACTTTCTATTTTAGTACCATACGGCAAACTAATTTCTTCAGTGTTTTGAACCAATTCTCCATTTAGATAATATTGTACAAACGGATCACCTTGATAAGAGTAACCATTTTGTGCAATATGCGCATCAATTCTAGACAAATATACTGTATATAAAACAGCTTCCCATTGAGATTCAAGTCTAATACTTGGATTTTCTCCCCAATATCCATTTTCATCTGCAAAGTCATCCCAAGATATAGTGTCGCCGACATTGTAGGTTCTTGTTTTACCATTTGATGAAACTTTCCAGCCCTTGAATACATGACCTTCTCTGTCAGCTGGAAGATTATCTTCTGTCAAGGTGAATCCTGATGCGTTGGCGATATTTGCACCATAATCATCATCAAAGGAATATTCGAAAGTATTCGGCATCTGTCCCACTGAGAATCTAACTTTGACATTTTCCTTGACTTCGACTTCGGTAGCATGTGTCCAAGTTGTTCCGCCATCAGTGCTCACTTGCATAAGGAGATTACTGTATATATACTTATATCCAGAATTATATTGTGGAGAAGAAGCCGATATTTTCATAGCTTCAGCCACAACTGTTCCGTCTGTATTGTTCTCATCAAAAATCTTCGCGGAGATAATTATGTGATTTTCATGATAGAAATAAGTTTCTTCAGCAGTCAAGATTGTGCCATAATTTACTTTCGACAAATCGAATGAACCATTGAGCGTAATCTCAGGGTCAGCTTCGTATTCAAGCTTGCCTTGAGAATAGTATATATCTCCACCGATATCATATGACTTGAGTTTCCATTTTGGCATAAGTTTGATCTTTGCCTGTTTGTTTTCATTTAAATTATTAACATCAAATTCTGTAAATAAATAATCTTTCCAAGTCTCATAAGTCAAACCTGTCATTTGATCTTTCGGTATTTCTATTCTTTTAATCTCAACATGATCGAGATCCTCCCCAGTTTCTTCATCCCAAACAGGACTTTCATACAATGCATACCAGCCATCAAATTCAGCTGAGCCTGTACTGTCAGACACTGACAAAAGATTGAGAGTACCATAACCACCAATCGAATTGAGTGTAGGCACACTTGTCATCTTTGGTGCATAAGTTTGACCAATCCAAGTGATTGTATCCTCAACATATTCGATTTCATATTGATGTTCCTGATAAGCAAAGGTTACATAAATTTCAACGTCGCCTGTTGCCTTTATCGAACCTGTATATTCAATCCATTCTCCACCATTGATCCTATATTTGATCTCAGAAGGATAATCATAATCCGGATATTGATCTACTGGTCTATAATTTATACCACTATAACCAATATCACCGATCATTCTTCCGTCCACATAAACAGGCATAATACCAGCATCTGGGTCGTCGGAAATAGATATATTGTTCAACGCAACAATTTCATAATCAAAACCTTCTTCATAGTAACTTGAAGAAAGAGTGAGAGTAAACTCATTGAGTTTCCAGACAGGTTTCAATGTGAGCTTGTCTGAACTGAATTTGCTTGAGTCAATTTTGTCAAAATCAATGTTTGCACCAGCATCAAAGACTTTGACAGTTTCTGCTTCAGAATATGCCCATCCATCAAGATAATAAAGTCCTTTTGAATCAACAACATTTGTAGCTGTTGGCAAGGTGAACGAAGCATAACCATCAAAATAAATATCATTAGGTTTGGTTGTCATCTTTGGATTTTCTTGATATTTTCCATCATCAACATCAAAGAATGTAACCGAGAAATCTCTTGGGCTTACTTTCCAATTCGATCTCACCATCAAATCTTGACTAAGCGTGATTGGTGTGTTCCATGTGATCCATGTTTCACCGCCATCAAGCGAATATTCTGTATCTATATATTCATACCAGTCTTGGTATATTTTTCCAGCTTGCAAACTTACATTAATTGCAAACTTGGCAGTTCCATCAATACTATAATTCACTGTCTGCTCTGTGTTGCTCACAAATGAATCAAGAGATAACAATGTTCCATGTTCAAGGGCTGTGATATCAGCATCACTCTTGTTAGATAATGTCGGCACTGCGATACCAGATTTTGGCGCACTGTTTCCATTGTCTGCATCTATCACATTTATATCAAGAGATACTTCATACGTATTGACCGCCCATACCGGGAACATCATATTATTACCATCAGGATAATAAGGTATATCTTTCATTGAAAGTGTAGTTCCGATCGGGAATTGTGGAGTTGCACCAATTTCTGGTGCTTCATATGTCAGATTCCATCCAACAAATCTATACTCACCTGTGCTGTTGGTCCAATCTGCACTTCCAGGCAGAGTGAATCCTTCCACTCCATCAACAACGCCAGCATAACCTCTCACCGTCATAAGTTGTGGAATTGTGCTTAATTGAGGATAATCTTTCAACTCCTCTGCGTAAGAAAGCCAATACGCATCATCAGGATATGTACCTGCATTTTCAGCCGTAACATATCTTGCGAATGAGAATTGTACTGCTGGATTTTCTCTGACTTCATAGTTGAATCTGAATTCAACATTTCCATTTAAAGTGAATTGAGTCGCATCAAATTCTGCCCATTCTCCACCATCTATACGATAATCTGTTCCTGTGAAGAATATTCCTTCTGGACTGTTGCCATATCCACCAAAAGTTCCTATAGACCCACTTCCGCTAATCATAAGTATGTGATCCAGCCAATTATCTCCTGGATATACCAAGATTGTGTTTCCAGAATCTTCGAAAGTGAGAACAGTGTTCTTGTCAAATTTGCCACCATTTTCAAATTCGTTGTTGAACGAATAACTAAATGTTGAATATTCAGGGAAATATTTTGTTCCTTGTTCATTGATAGTGAATGTAACCGAATATTGAATCTTTTCCCAAACCGGTCTCAAAGTCGCTGTTGAACTATTTGCAAACAATGATTTCCATGTGTCGAAACCGATATCCTTCATATCATTGACAGAAATTGTAGTTGTACCATCAGTCCAACCTGTATGGTTGTACATACCAGTTGAGTCTGTTACACTTGGCAATGTGAGAGTATCATATCCTCCCACAGTTTTATCAATAGGCTTAGAAGCCATGATTGGATTACCCGGATATTCGCCTGAAGAATCTTCAAATTTGATATTATATTCTCTTTCCCTAGCTTCAACAACAAACTTAATTTCAACATTAGATTTGAAGTTGTATTCTTCAAACTCTACCATATCTGTCCAATTTTCATCACTTGGCAACTTATACATAACATTATTCAGGTAATAGGAATCTTTTGTGATCAAAGAATACGAAGGATGATTCATTGTAGCCCACAACATTCCATTTAGACCCGCTTGACCAAGCTCGTACAAGATAACCCTGTTGTCACTATCATATTGATTATGCCACACTACTCCATATATTGATGTGAATAATGTATTATCCACTTCCAAAGTATAACCTTCAGCATTTGGATCTTGCGCTTCGTTGAGATATTCAATACTTACATTAGCAGTATATGCTTTGACTTCCCAAACTGGATACAAGACGATATCGTAATTTTGTCCGGTTATTTGATTTATTGTACCATCGACAACAGCACCTGCCTCCAAACTTACAGTATCAAGACCAGGTTGATGTGTCCAGCCTTTGAATTCATAATTTTCAGTTGAATCAATAACATTTGTTGGTAAAGTTTTAGTCTCATTTCCTTTGAATTCTAATGTTGCTGGTATTGACGACATCTTTGGATTTCCCTCATACCAATCAGCATCTACAAAACTAATAGTGAAGTCAAAATAGCACGTAGTAAATTCAATATAAATATCAGTTCCATCTATAGTATATGAAAATTCTTCATAACCTGCATCTCCGTTGTTTCGAGCTATACCTGCAGAGTTATAACTTGCTTGATAAGGATATTCATGATCGTTTTCCAAACTAACATCAATATATACATAGAAAGAATCCTCTATTAAAGATATATTATGCATTGCAGTTGTGGTGAATGTTGAATTATATCCCTTGTTGTCTCGTATTGTATAAGTTACAGAGTTGACTTGCCATACTGCGTAATATGTTTTCGCTTTGTCGAAAGTGATTGATGTCGCTGTATCAACAAGTTGAGCTTGAACACTTGATGCATCTTCAACATAACTCAATTTTGTCTCAGACCATCCGAGGAATGTAAACTTGCCTGATGTATCGACAGAATCAAATCCTGCTTCAGTCAACAATGCATTGAGAGTTGTTATATTCTCATCCGGCTCAACATAACCAACCTTTGATCTAGGTCCAGTTACATAAGCATTGTTCACATCAAATGTGATAGCATACGCCACACCCCAGACAGGAGTGATAGTTGTATCACCTTCGACAATGATTGTTTCACCCGGAATTTCTTCAACTCCATTCACAATATATCCTGCAAGATAGAATCCCGCATCTTTACATTCAAGATCAGCTGGCAAGGTGTATTCCGTACCATATTTTTTGTTCTCAACACGATCATCACCGTTATAATCATGTACATTATCGTTTGCATCTTTTCCGTCATGCGCAATTTGAACATTATAACTCTTTGCTTCCCACACAGGGTAGATATTTAGTGTTGGATTTTCGCTAGAAACATTAAGCTTCATAGCACGTAATTCTGCAATTGTATATTCTTTTCCTGCTTTAAAATCCGCAGTCTTCTTTCCGTCTGTATATGTCCAACCTATCAATTCATAATTGTTCTTGCTATCAACTACTGACGGGAAGGTTACTTTGTCATAACCTTTGAAGGTCTTTGTTTCTGTTGTTGTAAATGTAGGATCTCCATAATATTTTCCAGTTGAAACATTGTTTGTCTGATATTTGAACGCTTCAGTGTTTTCAACCAATTCGAATACTAGATTGTATTGTTCGTCTCCTGCAATAAAATATTCAACAAAAACATCAAAGTTCGACTCTGAAGAATGGACATAATAATCTTCAACAAGTACTGCAGGGAATGTCATTTCTTGACCAAATTTATAATCAAAATCGCCTATAATATTACCAGAAAAATTAAAATATAAATCAGTTGCAATATTGTAATACCTATATGTATTAGATGATATCATTACAGGCATACCTTCTTGTCCTGGTGCTACTTTGAGATTGTAAGTTTTATTTTCTATTGTTTGACCAGAAACTGCTGTATCATGTTTATCGTTACCTTTGCTCGAAACAACAACCTTCACGTCATATAACGCTGCTTCCCATATAGCATAAAGATAAATATCTTCAGTCTGATTAGTGAGAGCGAACTCCACATCATCTGTTCCATTGTATGGATATTCTACATCGAGAGTGTAATATGTCTTAGTTGAATCCACCTTATCAAATGTATCTATATATGTTCTAGTATAACTATTGCCTATATACAAACTATTTTGATATGTTGCAAAATTCTGCTCGGTAAGATCAACTTGAGTATACGTTGGATTTGCAGTCATGCTCCATCCCCTGAACACATAATGTTCTCTTGTTGGAGTGTTGAGTGCAACCGCTCCATTGTCGTAACCGAAAGTATATGAAGTTTGACCGATTGTTGCTTCTCCATTACTATTTGTATCAAGAGTGATAGTGTAATCTTTATATTCTCTTGCAAATACTATAGAGATAGATACTCCTGGCTTGCAATAATCTTGACCATTTTTGTCAATTGAAACTATTGAATATTTTGCTTCTTTTGTTTCCGCATTCGCAGACACTATTATTGTTTGATCACCAATCTTGATTGTGTTTCCACTGATTGAAATGAAGTCATCATATTTTGCAGACACAACCGAAATATCTTCACCATTCATTTTCACTGATCCGTATGATGGATTGACAATATTCAATTGAATATCCACATCATTTGCTTGCCATACAGCATAAAGAGTGAATTCTAAAGACCCATTAACTCCAAGACCTTCAAACCCTTCCTCAGTATCCGGAAGTCTAAAGTTTTCACCACTGTATTCCACGGTATTGTCATTAGTAGTTGACCATCCTTGGAAAGAATATCCTGTCTTGCTTGGAATTGGCAAATCTATCTCATAATTTTCAGCAGTTGGATCATATGAAACGTCCCATGCTGTACCGATTGCTGTTCCACCATTAAGTGCAAGATTTGCTACATAATGTTCATACTCTCTAGCAAATTCAACCGTCAATTCTGTAGAGTCAGACCAAGTTGTTGAATTCGACGTGATAGTACTAATCAAATATACTTCTTTAAAGGTTGAATCATTTGGTATCGCAGAAACGACTATTACATTTTCTCCTTCACCAATAGTGATTGTTCCATTATCTTCATCAACAACAACTTTTGAACCATAATCTGCCGTGATTTCTCTTGTTTGAATAGGCTCTGCTGCACCATATTTCACCCAAACTTTACCATAATCATCAAGACCAGCAATTGTATTCACTTCTGCATTCGCTTCCCATACTGCATAAAGAGTAAACTCATCATTTTCTTTCACATTGAGAGCAAGGAAATCATTTTCATGCTCCGGCATAGAGAAAGCTTCACCTTTCAAATATTCAGCGGTTGAACTATTCTGAGTTTTTGACCAACCAAGGAAAGTATAACCTTTTCTGTTTGCATTGTTGAAAGTTACAGAATATTTTTGAGCATCATTTGGATTGTACGAAATGATATAATTATCAGGTGTAATTGATGCATCTGTAGGCACATTGAGTGTTACCTTATATTCCTTATATACGCGCGTGAATGTGATCGTTATACTTGTTTCATCTGTCCATTTTCCATTTGATTGTGGTATACCACTGATTGATACAGTGTAGTGTTGTTTGAAATCTTCCTCATTTGGAGTTATTGTAATTATTTGATCTCCAATAGAGATTGAATTGCCCGAATAACTAACATCAGTATCATAGTTTGCTGTTATATCTGTATCAGAGGTGATCTCTTGACCACCCAATTTGACTGTACCAAATTCAGGATTAACTATATTTATCTTTCTTGAAACACTGACAGATTCCCATACAGCATAAAGAGAGTTAATTTGACAAGTGTCCGCCGAAAGAGTAAACACAATATTTGTGTCATTTGTATATTCATATCCACTATCTGGAGCGACCGCGTTACTATCAGTCGCCCATCCGAGGAATTTATATCCATTTCTAGTTGGAGACGCCAATTCCCTTTCCGCACCATTCAATCCACAAGTAATATTATATCTTGTTCCGGCCTGTGAATTATAGTTCGGGTATGTTACCAATTCATAAGTCTTGAACACAACATCAAAATTCACACCAAGACCATTTCCGTCCCAGTTAGATTTTTTGCTTAAATTATTTACAGAAACAGATTCAATCGCATAATAATCTTTTGTCTCAAACTTTACAACATTTGTTCCAATTGTATATGTATAGACACCATTTTCTTCTGTTTCAGTTATCACAGTTCCATATGGAGCAGTGATGACATTATTTGTTGCACTAAATTCTTCACCATTAACAGTTATCTTGCTGATTTGATTGTAATATCCATTTTCCAAACCAGTGTAACCAACAACAATTTCAGTTGTTACATCTTTTGCTTCCCACACTGGAGCAAGATATATAGTGTTATCAGAATATGAATCCAAATAATTTTCCAAATCTTCATATCGATATGTACCACTCACAACAAACGAAACAGCATCATCATTCAAATACGAACCATCAGCCTGCGCATACGCCCAACCTTTAAATTCATAATTTGAGTTTGTTACTTCAGAGACATCAAACATTTCCGTCGCCACAAACGATATATCAGATAATTCTTCAACCATCTTTGGATTGTTGTAATATTCACCACCAGCAACATCTACATATTTGATAGTAAAGGTATTGGCTACAGCTTCATAATTTACTCTTAATTTCAAGTCCCCTAACAACGACAAACTTGCGCCATTCGGAATAATTTCCCACTCAGACCCATTAAAATATTCAACACTTTGAATTCTATATTCTTGCTTTGAATTAGAGAATAACGCATGATACAAATCAAGCGATCCGGATTCACCTGCTGATAATGTCGCATATTTTTCATAACCAGCTTTACCTGATCCTGTTGAAGTATTGTAAGTAAGTGTTGTCTTCGCAGGGAATTCTGCACTATATGTTTCACCTTCAGATCTACCGGAAACATAAGGAATTTGAAGACCAGTTACCTCATCTCCAATTCTATTGAAAGACAACTCAAACTCATAATTTTTCAATTCCCATACAGCATAAAGAACATATTCTACCTTCTCATTTTTCCAATCAGTTTGTGGCATAGTGAATTCAATATTTCCTTCGTTGATAACAGTATAGTCAGCACTACCGTCATTTTCGATAGACCAGCCCTTGAACGTATAATGATCACGCACTGGAATATTGATTCCTATAGTCTGATTTTGAGAAGTACTTACATTGTCATATATATTTTTAAATGAATTATCTTGGTCTTCAGCGTTTGCTCCATTAAGATCCAACTTTATATTGTAAAGTCGATTCGTTTCAATAAAGTTCACCGTAACAACAGTATCATGATCCAACTTATCCTTATTTTGATTGCCAGAAACAGCTATATTTATTGAAAAATTGTAAAGATAATCTTGATTTTTATTTAAAGCAACCTGAACAACCTTAGCATCCGTTCCAGATCCAATTTTAATTGTTTTGTCTGTGTTGACACCCTGAATTTCAGTTCCATACGGAGCAGTAACACTTACAACATCCTCTCCATCCAACTTGATTGTTCCTCTATTCGGATTAACAATAGCCAAATTTAATGTTACATTTTCTGCTTCCCATATAGCATAAAGAGTTTTTGTTACATTCTCACCTTCAGAATCGATAGGTAAAGTATAACTTATTGTACCATTTTCAATAGTATAATCAGCTGAGCCATCATTATCAAGCGACCAGCCTTTGAATATATAGTTTACCCTATCTTGTCCATCCTTCATCTCAAGAACTGGAAGATTTCCAGATGGGTTATCATAATCTAATACAATTCTGTCAACCAAACTTACAAGTACGCCATCTTTGTATATCTTGTTGTCTTCTCTATTATGGATGTTAGTACCATAATTGAGATTAAAATTAATTGTTCGTTTGTGCGCTTCGTATATAGGTTTTAAAACAACAACACCATTATATCTAGTCGTAGTCTCTGTTATCTGATATGGGCTAGTAATTTTTTCTCCTGTTGGTTGTCCATCTTCTCCCAAGAGTTTGAAACCAACAAACTTATAATTCTTTTTATCAGCACCACTAAAAGCAATAGAGCCAAAAGTATAAACTAAATCTAAATCACCATTTTCATCAAAAACTTCATCTACACCCAAAACCTTATATTGATACGACCAGATTGCATACAAAGTAACTTTTCCATTATCGGTAGTCTTATCCAGAGTGTAATCCCCATTTATCAAATCAGGATTTTCAGTGTTTGTGTCCCATTTTTGTCTGAATGCCCAACCAGAGAAAACGCACCCTTCTCTTGTTGGCACCGGCAAAGTATATATTGTATCTGTTTCACCATAAGCCAAAGTTTCAGTTAGACTTGTAAAACCATTTATAAGACCGCCATTGGCGTCGAGAACCAATTCCACCGTAGTATACTCGAAAATTGGCTCAATTGTTATACCCCCAACTGGTACATAAATAGGAGTAAATTT
>JAFVPU010000195.1 GCA_017505165.1 Clostridia bacterium | reverse complement strand
CCTCTTAAATCCGAACCAATCATCATTATTCATCACTCTCTTTCAATGCCTCTTCAATAGCATTTTTAAAATCTACAGGTTTATATTTCATGATCATTCGTTGCGGGAAGCCCAATATGAGCAATCCTTTTTTGTCGTTAACAACAAACCACATCTCGAGATGACGTTGATCATATGATACATTGTACAATATGTCATACTCATCACATTCATGACCATCTTTCTTGATTCGTTCATGTATATCGTGAGTGAATGATATCACACTTGATACAATGTCATCCATATTCGCAGGACATGATATAGCCGGTTGTATGAGATATTTGGGTATTAAACCTTTTTTGAATTTCATTTTAATTATCCTCCTATTACACCCGATCTCATATTTTATTATAGAATCTTTTTTGTCTTATCATCAATAGTTGAATTTGTTATATCGGGTTTCACATACATAACGTATCTGAATGAGTATTCACGCACGTCATGTGTAAGTTTGATATGAATTACATTGTTAAATGTGATAGGGTCATTGAATGATTCTGCTATACGTTTAGCTACAAGCTTATCCAGAATCTTACCACAGTAAACTGATGAAATGAAGCTATTAGCATGACTTATCATATCTCTGATTGATTGTACGATTTTATTGACGATTTCATCTTTCTTTGTTCGTGATAATCTCTCACAATACATTGTATATATTCTGCGTCTAACCATATAAACATCGTCCATCTTGACATATACAAAACCACTGTATGGGTGGAGCAATCCATCCATTATAGGATGATCCAGTAACATTGATCTTATATATGAATCATCTTCATAGAAGATGCGTTTGGTGCCGTCCGCAATATAATCAAGTATGGTTTTATCCAACATTACATGCATACGTTCTTTCATAAAATCTGACGCAGTAACTGGCTTACCAGCCAACCATCTTGTATCCTTATCAGATAGCCATATCACTCTTTCCATTATTAACATCTCCTTCGTCATTTAAACCATGTTTTTCATCATAATATTTAGACTTTTTGTCAATGAGATCTTTGACAGCCAGGTTAGGTGTTTTACCAACACCAACAAGTATAGGATAATTACCAGCTTTTATCTTATTCCATAATACTATATGTGTTCTAGGTGATTCGTATTCATCACTGGGAATATCATGTGGATTACATCCCCATGCATGGAATAATCCACCTGAGAATTGTCCGAGATATTTGTCGTGAATAACCACGACTGGATCTATCGACACAATTTCTTCATCAGCATACTCCCGAAGTTCAGACCATGTTGTTATGCTGGAATTAGGTGTGAAAGATAGCTCATCAGATCTGTATATTTCAAACTTATCTGAATCAGCTGAATTGAGTGTAAATACACATTTCTCATATAATGGTCCATTTTTTATTCTAGGTACCAATACTTCCAATTCGTTATATGAACATTTATAAACCCATCCAATACATGCTCCCCCATTGTGTCTAAATATAAACTTTGATACTACTGGTGCACCACTG
>JAFVPU010000194.1 GCA_017505165.1 Clostridia bacterium | reverse complement strand
ATTTGTATTATGTTTGGCATTGACAGGTATTATGTTTGTTGGATGTAATGACAAAGATTATTTATACAAATTGGAAGGGGTTGAGATTGACTCTGTTGAGATTGAAATGAACGAAAAAACTGGTGATTTTGTGCTTGATATAGAACTTGAAAATAAAACAAAAGAAAACAAATTGTTTGATTTCACTCTTATCGAATTGAGAGTTGACAACAATGAATCAAAATTGATTGATATTATTGATTTGAACAAACAAACAATCAATGCAAAAGCAGAAAAAGATTTCTCATTTATCTTAGATGAAGAAGATTTGAATGTGCATGGAGTAACAGTAGGAACAAAGGTTTCAGTATATTATGGAAACCAATTGCTTGCGAATGTTATTGTAGACGATTAAATTTCAATAAAAAATGAAAAGTCAACTAATTTTAGTTGATTTTTTTTTGTGTTTTTTGTAGACTTGTAAAGTCTAAAGAAAAAGGAGAAAATTATTTTATGAAAAAGTATGTTTACTTATTTAAAGAAGGTAATGCATCTATGAGAGAACTCCTTGGTGGTAAAGGTGCAAACTTGGCAGAAATGACCAAGATTGGCTTGCCTGTTCCTCAAGGTTTCACAATTTCAACTGAAGCATGTACTCAATACTATGAAGATGGAAGACAAATCAACCCTCAAATCATGGCTGAAATAATGGAAAACATTGAAAAGATGGAAGAAATCACAGGAAAGAAATTTGGTGATAAAGAAAATCCTCTTTTGGTGTCTGTTCGTTCTGGTGCTAGAGCATCAATGCCTGGTATGATGGATACTATTTTGAACCTTGGTCTTAATGACGAAGTTGTTGAAACTTTGTCTCGTAAGAGTGGAAACCCTCGTTGGGCTTGGGATTGTTACAGAAGATTTATCCAAATGTTCTCTGACGTAGTTATGGAAGTTGGTAAGAAATATTTCGAAAAACTTATCGACCAAATGAAAGAAAGAAAAGGTATTGAATTCGACGTTGATTTGACTGCTGACGATTTGAAGGAATTAGCTAATCAATTCAAGGCTGAATACAAGAATCAATTGGGTAAAGATTTCCCAACGGACCCTAAAGAACAATTATTCGAAGCTGTGAAAGCAGTGTTCCGTTCTTGGGATAACCCTCGTGCAAATATTTACCGTATGGACCACGATATTCCATATTCATGGGGTACAGCTGTTAACGTTCAAATGATGGCTTTTGGTAATATGGGTGAAACATCTGGTACTGGTGTTGCATTTACTCGTAATCCAGCAACAGGTGAAAAAGGTTTGATGGGTGAGTTCTTGATGAATGCACAAGGTGAAGACGTTGTGGCAGGTGTTAGAACTCCAATGCCTATCGCTAAGATGGCAGAAATTATGCCTGAAGTTTACGAACAATTCTTGAATATTTGCAATACTCTTGAAAATCACTATCGTGATATGCAAGATATGGAATTCACTATTGAAGATAAGAAACTTTATATGCTTCAAACACGTTCTGGTAAGCGTACAGCAGCAGCTGCAATCAAGATCGCATGTGATTTGATTGACGAAGGTATGATCACAGAACAAGAAGCTTTGATGCAAATTGATGCAAAAACTCTTGATATGTTGTTGCATCCACAATTTGATGCTGAAGCTCTCAAGAATGCTGACAAATACAATGTTGTTGGTAAAGGTATTGCAGCTAGCCCAGGTGCTGCAGCTGGTACAGTTGTATTCACTGCTGAAGATGCTGTTGAAGAAGGCAAGAAAGGCAAGAAAGTTGTCCTTGTTAGACTTGAAACTAGTCCAGAAGATATCGAAGGTATGAAATTTGCTCAAGGTATCTTGACCGTTCGTGGTGGACAAACATCTCACGCAGCAGTTGTTGCTCGTGGTATGGGTACATGTTGTGTTTCTGGTTGCGGAGACATCAAAATGGACGAAGAAAACAAGAGATTTACTCTCGCTGGCAAAGTTTATACAGAAGGTAGCGAAATCTCGCTTGATGGTAGCACAGGTAAGATCTATGATGGCTTGATCAAGACTGTTCCTGCTGATCCAAACAGTGGATATTTCGGCAGAATTATGAAACTTGCTGACAAATATAAAGCATTGAAAGTTAGAACAAATGCTGATACTCCAAAAGATGCTATGAGAGCAGCTGAACTTGGTGCTCAAGGTATCGGTTTGTGTAGAACTGAACATATGTTCTTTGACACAGACAGAATCGGTGCGTTCAGAGAAATGATTTGTGCTGACACTGTTGAAGAAAGAAAGATTGCTTTGGACAAGATTGAGCCAATGCAACAAGCAGACTTTGAAGGTCTTATGGAAGCGCTTAAAGGCGAACCTGTATGTATTCGTTTCTTGGATCCACCTCTTCATGAATTTGTTCCTACAAGTGAAGAAGATATCGCAGAACTTGCAAGAAAACAAGGTAAAACAGTTGCTCAAATCAAGCAATTGATTGCTGACCTTCATGAATTCAACCCAATGATGGGTCATCGTGGATGTAGACTTACTGTAACATATCCAGAAATTGCTGTTATGCAAACAAATGCAGTGATCAAAGCTGCAATTGCTGTAGCAAAACGTCATCCAGATTGGAACGTTGTTCCTGAAATCATGATCCCACTTGTTGGAGAAATCAAAGAACTTGCTTTCGTTAAGAAAATCGTTGTTGAAACAGCTGACAAAGTGATTAAGGAAGCTAACTCAAATCTCAAATACCACGTTGGTACAATGATCGAAATTCCTCGTGCAGCGCTCACTGCTGACGAAATTGCAAAAGAAGCAGAATTCTTCTGTTTCGGTACAAACGATTTGACTCAAATGACATTTGGATTCAGTCGTGATGATGCTGGTAAGTTCTTGCCAAGTTATTATTCAAACAAGATTTACGAAAGTGATCCATTTGCTCGTCTTGACACTACAGGTGTAGGCAAACTTATGGATATGGCTGTCTCTCTTGGAAAGAAAGAACGTGCTGATATTCACTGCGGTATCTGTGGTGAGCATGGCGGAGATCCTTCAAGTATCGAATTCTGTCACAAGATCGGTCTTGATTATGTTTCTTGTAGTCCATTCCGCGTTCCAATCGCAAGACTTGCAGCAGCACAAGCAAATATAAAGAATCCTCGTAGTTAATTTATAAAAGATAATAAAAAAGTCAACATTAAGTTGACTTTTTTTATTTTAGTTTAGTGATTCCTATGCCGTCGCCGATATTGAGAATTTCGGTTTCGAAGATTGGATTATTTGTGATTTCTTCAATATAATTTTTGAGTCCTTTGATCATTGATCTACAACCTCTAGATACAGGGATTTCACCTGTTACCATGCCGTGAAAGTTCAAATTATCGGCGACAATAATTCCACCTTTGTTTAAGATTTTTACGAGATAGGGTAGATAGTTGATATATTGACCTTTTGGCCCGTCAAGATATATGAAATCATACTTTTTTTTGCAATTTTTAAGGTATTCGATTGCGTCTAATAAATAACAGGTGATTTTGTTTTCTAGATTATGTTCAGCAATGTTTTTCTTTGCCAAATTGTATCTATCTTCATTGATTTCGAGAGTGTCGATATGCTCACAATTTGTATTTTCAGCCATTGAGATAGATCCATAAGCAATTGCTGTGCCGATCTCGAGAATTTGTTTTGAATCATTTTCGTTGATTGTTTTGCAAATAAAAGATAATGTGTCATCAAGAGTGATAGGCACATTATTTTCATTTCCATATTTTTTTATGTCTAAATCAAAATTATTCATTAGTTTGTCTCGATAATAATAGGTACAATCAAAGGTTTACGTTTCAACTTCTTGTTGAGATAGTTTGTAAGAGCCTTTTTGAGTGATAATTTCACGTTCATATAATCACGAGCGCGAAGCGCATCAGAGTCTATGCTGTGTTCGATAGTGTTCTTTGCATCTTCGAGCCATGTTTGAGCTTCGCCCATATAAGTAAATCCACGAGATACAATTTCAGGACGAGAGTTGAGTACACCTTTTGATGCGTTTACATTCAAGATGATGATACACATACCGTCTTCGCTGAGTTGTTTACGCTCTTTCAATACATTACTTTCCATTTCACCAATGCCGGCACCGTCAACAAGACGACTGCCAAATGGCACTTGACCTGTTGCTTGCAAAAGATTTTTGTTGACTTCAACCTTCATGCCAAGCATAGGGAGAAGGATATTGTGTTTGTCCATGCCTACAGAGATTGCTGTTTCACGTTGAGCGAGCAAATGTTTTTGTTCGCCGTGAACAGGGATGAAATATTTTGGACGGACAAGATTAAGCATAAGTTTCATTTCTTCCTTACAAGCATGACCTGAGGCATGCACTTCTTCCAATTGACTATAAATAACCTTCGCACCAAGCATAATCAAGCGGTTGATAACATTGCTGATTGATTTTTCATTACCAGGGATCGGGCTACTTGAGAAGATAATAGTGTCGTTTTCGCCAATTTCAAGACCTTTGAATTCGCCATTAGCCATACGACTTAATGCACTGTTAGGTTCGCCTTGACTTCCTGTTGAAAGGACAAGGATTTCACTGTCTTTATAGTTTTTCAACTTATCAGCTTCAATGATATTTTCACGATTGAGTTTCATTTCTCCGATTTGACTTGCAACGTCTGTTACATTAACCATACTTCGACCAGCGAACATAATTTTTCTCTTGTATTTTTCAGCAAGAGCAATAACTTCTTGCACACGGTCTACGTTTGATGCAAATGATCCAACAACTATACGTCTATCTTTGTTTTCCATGAAAAGTTTGTCCAAAGTTTGACCAACGACACGTTCAGAGAGAGAATAACCTTCACGTTCTGCGTTTGTTGAATCGCTCATATAAAGCAATACACCTTTTTTGCCAAGCTCAGCAAAAGAGTGGAAGTCAAATTTTTCGTCATAAATAGGCGTCAAATCGATCTTGAAATCTCCTGTGTGAACAACCATACCAACAGGTGTTTTGATTGCGAGAGCAAAAGCTCCAGGTATAGCATGATTTACATGAATAAACTCGATTTCAAAGCAACCAAGAGTGATCTTTTGTTTTGCTTTTACAGCAACAGTCTTGTATTCAACACGCTTGTGTTCTTCCATCTTCTTTTTGATGAGACCACAAGTCATTTTGCTTGCATAAATAGGTGCTTTTATTTCATTGACAACATAAGGAACACTACCAATATGGTCTTCGTGTCCATGAGTGATCAAGAATCCTCTGATTTTTTCCTTATTTTGAACTAAATAAGTGATATCAGGAACAACCAAATCAATACCAAGCATATCTGTAGAAGGGAACATAACACCACAGTCAATGACAATGATATCTTTTCCGTATTCCAAAACGGTCATATTTTTTCCAATTTCACCGATACCGCCAAGGAACATAACTTTGAGATTGTTTCCTCTAGATTTAGGTTTGATCAAATCTTCACCGATATTTTCATCAGAATACACTAATTCAATATTGTCATTGATTGGATTTTCCACCTTTTTTGTTTTAGGTTTATTGTTAGATTGTTTCTTTGCTGTATTTGTAGTTTGTTTTGAAACAGGTGTAGCAGGTTTTGAAGATTTTGTAGTCTTCTTTGCTGCAAAATTATTCTTTTTGATTTTAAAATCATTGTTCGTTTTAATGCTAGAGTCGAACTCCTCACTTGAAATTAATTCTTGCATAATACTCCTTTAATATTATAAATTTTTTTGGTTAACGCACCAAAAAGCGATAAAATCAACATAATTGCAAAGCAAAATTTAAGACAAAACAGAAGGCAAAAAATCGTCAAAAACTGCCTTTGTATGTTAAGGTTTGCTTAAAATATTGAGATAATATATTCAAAACTGTCAATGCAGTTATGTTCAAAAATCTTTTATTATTGCTATTATAACATAAAAAAACGATAAGTCAAGCAAATTTTTGTCTTATTATGTAATAAAGGTTAATGTAGGCGAAAGAATTTTGTTTATGATAAAAAATGAATAAATTCTGCAAATCAGCCGAATTTATTCAAATGTTATATTCAAAGTTTTTGTGGCAAGGTTTCCATATGTTAACGTGAGAGTGAAACTTCCCTTGATGTTCAAATATTTTACATATACATATAACGAATCACTTGTTATTTCACAAATTGTAGGATCAGATGTTGTAGCGGTTATTGCTTGGTATAAACACAATTCATCATTGTATCTTACTTCGTAGTGCAACTTAAATAAAGACTTTGTTCCATCAATCGTGAAAGTGATGTCATCAGTATTATGATTGATAATATTGATAGTATAATTTTCTGTTGTTGGATTATCCGGAACATCTGGTTGTTCTGGAGTGTCAGGAGAATCCGGGGTTTCTGGATTTGACGGTTCTTCAGGGTCGCTTGGTTCTTCAGGGTCTATTGGAGTATCGGGAGAATCTGGTTCGTCTGGAGTTTCGGGGTTTTCTGGAGTGGTTGGTTCGTCAGGAATTTCAGGTTCATTTGGATTCTCGGGTGTGATTGGAATATCAGGTGTGTCAGGAATATCGGGATTGTCTGGGGTCTCTGGATCTTCTGGAACAGAAGAAGTAGGAGGATCATTAGGCTCAGGGATTAAAGTATTCTCTGATAAAAAATTTAAGTTTGTAATATATTTATAAAATTGAAAATCAAAACATAAATCAAGACAAAAATTTGTTGGTGAAGTTGTTGATATTATGTTATTGGTAAAATTGATTTGATTATTATCACAGCTTATTGAGTATGAATTGTCAATATTGACATTGAAAAGATCATTTGTTGCATATTCTTTATTATTTTGAATTATGTTTAATTTTTGATTGATATAATTTAGATCACCTTTTTCAACAACGTGAACAACAAGAGTGTCGTGTATGTCATATTTCTTTCCTGGAACAATATGTTTTATGTAATAAAAACCTGTTGCCTTTGCTGAAATAATGTTGTTATTTATATTAACATTTTCTGGATTTGTTTTGCTAGATTTTGTATATACGCTGATTTCTAATTCGTCAATCATGCTTGAAGGGTCTATTGATATATAATCTTTAGGCAAAATAATTTCATCTCCAAGTTCGAAAGTGATTTCTCTTGGACAATTGAGATTTATTGATTTTGCGAAATCAGTTTGTTGTGAAAGTTTTGGATAAAAAATTAGGAATAAAATTATTCCTAGGATAATCACAGTGGAATATATTGCGAAAAATATATTAGATTTCTTCACAATATAAGAATAATACAATTACCATATTTTGGCAATATAAATGTCGAATTTTGTCGAAAAAATAATCAATAATCTTCGTCACTAACACGAGTTATAGCGTTTTTGCCAAATTTTTCTTTTATTTTATCGATCGCTTTGCACAAATTTTCTTTCTTTGTGTTTGCAAATAGGTTACTTTGTATCTGCTCATCTCGTGTTATCAAATTGGATGTACATATGCGAATTGCTCGAATAGGTGAAAATTTTTCGCCAACTAAAGAATTAAATATTTCCAATGAGTATTCATATAAATCATGTTCATTGCTGAAATAACAAGGCTTGCTGTCTTGTGCTGATAGGTGAGTGAAATCTGCAAATTTTATGTCAACGTGTATTGTTTTTGCCATAAAACCATGATGACGAAGTCTAGATGAGATTTTTTCACTAAGATTATGTAAAAATTCCTTGATTTGTTCCATAGTAGTCATGTCCTTTGGTGAGGTAGCACCATTGCCGACACTTTTGATATATTCTTCTTTTGGTGTGATGAGTTTGTTATCATCAATTCCAGCGACAGCATTATGCATATATGTACCAACAACACCAAATCTATGGCGCAATATTTTTTTGTCCATATTGTATAGATCAAAAAGGGTATATATGTTCATGTCATGTAACTTCTTTGCAGTATGTCGTCCAATCATAATCATATCTTCAATTTTGAGTTTTTTGATTATGTCAATATGGTTGTCTCTATCAATAACGGTTAGTCCTTTAGGCTTTTTCATATCGCTTCCTAGCTTGGCAAGTGTTTTTGAAAAACTTATGCCAATAGAAACAGATAATCCAAGTTCGTCATAGATTCTATCTTGGATTTTTTTTGCAAGTTCGACAGCTGTGCAATTGAATAATTTCAAACTTCCAGTAACGTCAAGCCAACATTCATCAATTCCAAAGGGTTCAACAAGGTCGGTGTATTCATAATAAATTTTTCTAACTTTTTCGCTGATTTCGTTATATTTTTCATAGTGTGGAGCAACACAGATAAGAGTTGGGCATTTTTGTTTCGCTTCCCAAATCACGTCGCCTGTTTTGACGCCAAAAACTTTTGCCAAATAATTCTTGGCAAGTATGATTCCTGTTCGTTTTTCTGGATTTCCAGCGACTGCAACTGCATAATTTTTCAAACTTGGATTGAGAGTGCACTCAACCGAAGCAAAGAAATTGTTCAAATCGCTATGGAAAATGACTCTATCTTGCATTGCACTCCTTTTACTACAGTGATTATAACTCTAAATTTTTATAAAAGCAAGTAAAATTCGAACATTTGTTCGATATAAATTATTTTAGTTTCTGATTATGCTTAATTTATATTTGACGAATAATTTTTTATTTGATAAACTATCAAAAAGGATATAACAATGTATATAACATCACAAGTGTTTTTTATTATCGGGGCAGTGATAATTCTTGCTACATATTATTTGAAAAATCGTAGACTAATTTTGTCTCTTTCAATCGCTGCTTGTGTAGCATATTTTACTGCATATATTTTTTTGAAGGCATACACAGGGGCTGCATTAAATATTGTTTCCCTTATTGCAACGATTTGGTTTTTTATTGACCTTAAGAAGAGAGGAAAAAGATCATGGGTTTCTTTGGGAATTATCTTTGCTCTAGCGATTGCAATGACAACAACTATGATTGCTCTTAGACTTGAAAATATGATTTCAGTTTTAGCAACAGTTGCACTTATGGCATTTATTTATTCAATATGGCAAGACAATTTGTTTGTTCACAAATGGTTGGGAATAGTAACTGCAATTTGTTGGATTTTATATAATTGTTATTATAGTTCGATAATACCAATTATTTCAAATACAATATTTATCATTATTGATTTAATTTCGATAATAAGATGTTATAGATTAAATAAGAAAGAAGGTAACAAATGAGATTTATAAACACAAAATTTATCAAAAGTGCGAGCAAAAAAGACGAATTTATCGTTGATGATTTTTCTCAGATTGCAATTGTTGGCAGGAGTAATGTAGGCAAGAGTAGTATAATCAATATGCTCACAAACAACAGCAAGATGGCAAAGACTTCAAGTACTCCAGGACGTACAAGATTGGTAAATTATTTTTTAGTAAATAATGAATTCTATCTTGTTGATCTTCCAGGGTATGGTTTCCACAAAGCAAGCAAAGATATTGCCATGAATTGGGATAAAGTTATGAACGATTATTTTTCAGATAACGAAAAATTGAAAGCGGTTATGCTTCTT
>JAFVPU010000193.1 GCA_017505165.1 Clostridia bacterium | reverse complement strand
TTAAATTATCAACAAAAATACTGGATGGACAAAAGTGTTCCCAGAAAGGTCCCAACTGATAGATCGGAAAAATTATTTTTTAATAAATAAGAGGTGATAAAATATGGAGAAGATTTTTTCTAATCTAATAAATGCTATAAAACGACAAACCGAACTCATCCAGTCTATAGCGAAGAAAGTGAACAAACTCGAGATGGGTGGTGGTTCGGCTTCTATAGAAGACTTCGAAGCTGGTAAGACATATGAGAGAAATACATTAGTAGTTGATCCAGCTACTGAGACTGTATACAGAGTATTGAGACAATATGTATCGTCTGATGTGGCAATCGATGTTGAGAATGGTGACATTGTTGAACTATCAACATCCAGTGAGGTTAATGTTAATGGTACACATGTTGTTGCATTTGATCATGTTCCCACGCAAGAAGAACTCGATGCATTACCCAATAATGTACTTGTCACTATATTCAATCCTCAATCAGCTTATGACATATCAATGTATAATGGAGGTTGACACCTATGAGAAAAAACAAAGTATACGGATATAAAGGTAAATATTATAAGTTGAAAAAGAAGTTCGTATACACAGGAACTGAACAGGAGTTTACCCTTGATAAGGGAAGATATCTTTTAGTATGTAATGGAGCACGTGGTGGTTCTGGGTATAATTTTTCGTATGGTTATGATTATGAGACTATTCTACCGACATATGGAAATGATTATGGTTATGCAGATATAAAGTTATCACCATATGTTCATGCTCCTAGTTTAGGAGGTACATCAATTGGTGTTTTGAATGTCGAGACTCCGCAAACTTTGTATGCTGTAGTGGGTGGTAACGGTGAAAATGCTGGATCTTTTTCGACTCGAGAATCTTATAACGGTAATCGTATGGAAGACGTAGTTCATAATGACTACCTGCTAAATGGTGGATATAATGGTGGAGGTGGTGGAGGTTGTTCGATTACCTGGACTGATGAACCATCAGGCTTGGGTTCTACAGGTCATAATGATACAATGTATTGTGGTGCTGGTGGAGGTGGTGCTACTGATATAAGAACAATGAAGCCAACCAAATCCACACGAACTGTTACAAGAAAACGTTTACCTGATGAATATCAAGAACTTGAATACATCACATCATACAAACCAACCGAAGATGAAACACCCATTGATGATGGTGCTGGTGTAAATGATGCTTGGAGATTAACACCAATAACACTCAATTATGTCCCTAAATACGAAACAACATTTGATATCGATTGTATGTTCTATAGTAATGTCGAATATTCTGACGCTGATATGTCAGATAACTGGTCGAACTCACCATTGTTCTCGTCATTATTTCAAGATTGGACTGGTGGTTCGAATGCTTTTTATAATTTATGGATGTTTGTAGCCGGACCCATAAGTCGTAAAGAGACACCTGATAAATTGGGTATTACATTCTCTTATGGTGATCGGGATACTGGTACATATGGTGATGGAGATATAACGAACTACCGATTACCATACTATCATTCTGGTATTAACATTAAACCCGATGAGAAAATAACCATCAAATTCAGAACAAATGTTGAAGGTGAGAAGGACAATTTATACCCGTATGTATATGCGTATGATGGAAATGGTGATTATCTAACGCATGTCAGAGCTAGTACTAAACAAGTGATGCCTTGGAAAAATTCTATAAAACCATTAGTTTTGTTTGGTGATGCAGTAGGTGATTCAATCGCTGTAGGTTCAGTAGGTTTCTATGGACGTTTCTATCAAATGAAAATATATGAAGGTGATGAACTGGTTAGACACTATATTCCATGCTATAACAAATCAGCAATGGAATCAACGAATGCGATTAATATTGTCGGTGTGTATGATTTAATAACAGATACATTCATGCATCAAGAATACTACAGAGCAGCACCCAGTTGGCAAAAGAAAACTGTTGGACCTGAGATAGATACCATGGTAACATTCGAGGAAGAATATGACCCATCTTTATACTCCAGATTCATTGTAGCTGGTGGAGGTGGTGGTTGCCCAACAGGCTTATCATCATACGGTTTTTCATCAGGTACAAAACCTTATGACAGCAATGATGGTTGTGGAGCAATCATGAGTGGTTCTACACATCTGATGTGTCATGGTGGTGGTGTATGTGGAAGTGGATTAAATAGAAATAGTGGTTCATATAGTAGGGCTTCTCAAACTGACGGATACGCTTTCGGTCTTGGACAGAATGCTCAGAGACAGAACCAAGTATACGAAAGCAACTGGAGACCCGTGTGTCATTATGATTATGGTAGTGAAACGAAATATTTTCCTCGATTACCTGGATATGGTGGTGGAGGTGGAGGATGGTTCGGTGGTAAATCGAACGATGATGTATCAGTTGCAACCCGAGGTGGTGCAGGTGGTTCTGGTTATGTATTAACCGAAGATTCATATAAACCTGAAGGATACTTAGTTGGAGAAGAATTCTATCTGTCTGATGTATTGATGATAGGTGGTAACTCACAGGAACCATCAATCGAGATATACGAAGAGGTTGATACTTTATCAACCGATGATGAACTATGTCTTTATTGCACTGGTGAAACAGAAGAATTTACTTTCCCTAGAGGCACGTATAGAATTAAATGCTATGGTCCAGGTGGTGCTGCAATAGAAAGTATTAACCAATCATCAAAAGGTGGATATTCTGAAGGAGTACTGTCCATCGATGAACCAAAAACGCTGTATCTTACCGTTGGTGGTGTAGGTTATGGTATGGGCGAAGTTTACGATGAAGGATTTTCCACAAGAACATTTAACGGTGGTGGTCAAACCGATGTTTCACCATCTTATGCACATCAACAACGCTCAGGTGGTGGTGCTACTGATATAAGAACAATGAAACCTAATGGTGAGTTGGATGACCCATCTTTATACTCCAGATTCATTGTAGCTGGTGGAGGTGGTGGACAAACCACCAATACGTTTGATAAAATGAGTTCTGCCGGCGGAGGTCTAGAAGGAAACATATCAATCAATCCTGATGCGGAAGGTACATCATCTTATGTTAATACAGATGGCTCAATAGTACCTGGTCCAGGTACTCAAACGGGGTCAGCTACGTATGATGAAAATCCATCAATATGTGGGGGATTCGGTTTTGGTGGTAGAGGTGTATTGAGTATTACTGATAAATACGGTTATCAATTTAGCTCAGCTGGTGGAGGTGGAGGATGGTTCGGTGGATCCGGTACTCTGAACAATTCATCAACTTCTTATGATAGCACATATCAAGGTGCATCCGGTGGTTCTGGTTATGTATTAACTGAAGATTCATATAAACCTGAAGGATACTTAGTTGGAGAAGAATTTTACTTGTCTGATACTAAACTCATTACTGGTGGTAACACACTACAAATGTCACAAGGTTTAATAGAGATCGACTTCATTAATATGAAAATCCCCATTATATGTCATGATGATGAAGGTTATAAGTATTTTGATAGTTCCACTTGTTCATGGACATTGATAGCGAACCAGGAACTAACAATTGACACATTTAATGAGTATGGATCATTTGAGTTTATTTCCGATAACGGATTACTTGATTCATACGATATATGTCTATACGATGAGACTGATGTTTTGACAGGTATGAAATTCGAAGTAGTACCAATAAAGCAATCGATTTCAATAACACTCCCCATTGAATATAAGAACGACAAAATACTCATAGACCACGATAATCCCGATTCGAGATATTGTTCAGTGACAGGCAGAAAAAGAATGTCGAATGATAGAAAGAATTTAATATATGATATCGATGTGTCAATAACTGAAGATGTTAGATTCCCAGTCAGAATATTTGGTTTAGAAGTTATTAACGTTGGTGGACGATCTGGATCCAAATCATATGGTACTGGATCTAAGATAGTGGAAGTTCCAGATTATTTTTCAATGTTTGATTTAACAACAGATGATGTTAACCTCGGAGACATTGTCAAGGATTTAGAGACAGGTGATTCGTATGTTGTTATAGATATTGAAAATCTAAACAATGCAATGGGTTATGGAAATAAACCAAAACAAGAACTGATAGATCTCAAAACAGTAGATGAAATTGAGGAATTTACTGTGGGTAATCGACCTTCTTCTAGCGGTGTGGCATTATATGATAGAATGTTAGTGACTGAAAACAACTACCACTTTGATCTTAGGTCAAATGATGATTCATTCCAGAGTACATCGGATTACGCATTCAATCCAGTAATACCAACCAATCTGGGAGAATCTGATAATTATAACGATGGTTCATATGGTTATTTTGATTGGGATACCAAGGTTAAAAACACAGAAGTCTATCACCCACAGTCGATATGTGTTGATGATGACAATATCTATGTATTGATGACAGATGTGTGCAATAGTACAACATCCACACTATTCGTTACTCCGCGTGAAAATGGATACAATGGTGCATATATGATGGAAGGTAAAGGAATACCTAACAAAAACTCCAGAGTATTTACAACAGATTCCTACGGTAAATCCAGTGTATCGGAAAAGAAATATGATGCACTAAAATGGTTAGATGAAACAACACTGGTAGCCTGTGGTGATGATCATATTATATTATTCGATACCGTGACGAGAACATCAAAAACTCTATCACTTGATGGATCTATGACACATGAAAGATTTGATGTTGGAAACAAATTAATTGTTGGAGCTAATAAAGGATCACTGAATTGTTATGATATCAAGACAGGTGTAATTAATACCATTGAATTACCGGAAATAGATGCTTCATTCACCAGAGATGTATTTATCAAATACTATTATGGTATTTTCTATATTATATATCCTGATGGACGAGTTCTGACATTTGATGAGTTATCATCAGAGATATCAGAGATATTAAATGTTTCTGAATATATATCCAGTGATGGATATATAAACAGTGTTAATGTCAATGATGGGTTCATGACCATATGTATATTGATATCACGCGATTGTGACGTGTTAGTATACGATATTAATAGTGATGAGCTTAACCTAGTTGATACTTCAGAAGATGTTTATTCATCCATAGCTAATTCAGTAAAAACATATGTTTTCAAAGGTTATCTCATATTCTATAAAAACGGTGGAGTTTCAATGTTCAAAATTGGTGATATGGGTGAATCAAGAATCGGTTTCATCAATGAGAATACAATTCTGAGAATAGAAGATCTGAACTACGAATGCAATACGAATGCAGTAATGATAAAGTCTAATAAACTCACAATCCGTCATGAAATAATTGAAAAATCATTCGATGTCGTAGATGTGAATATCAAGAAAATATCCATGAATAAGTCTGAATATACTAAGCTAATCGAATCCAGAATATTAAATAGATAGGAGGGGATACTATGAGCAATGATAGAAATGTAGATAACTATCAGGAAATAACAAATTTCCTGAATAATAAAAAGGTGAAAGAACACGGTTTATCTAATCTATATCTAGTAAAAAAGACGGATTCAAATGGCGATGTATCGACCTACTATGGGCTTAACTGTTTCACAAATTATGGTATGGAAAAACTTTTCAGTTCATCATACAACTATCCATACTATATTTATCTCGGAACTGGAAAAGGAGTAGTTAGTATAAATGATACAAAGTTATTTGAAACAATATATGAAGGGTTATCGTATCTGTCGGGTAGTAGCAAATATAGTGATGCTGAGGCATACAAGTATCCTTTATACTATGACAGACATAGTGGCATGATAACATGTTTCGGCTCTATATTGGAATATAATGGAACACCATCTGTACCTGAACCAGGATCATATAAAATCACAGAATATGGTTTTGGAAATGATTCATACTGGATCACACCTGATAACGGTTATGAAAATAAGTTATGGTCACATTCATTGGTATATGATGAAAGTGGAAAACAAACATCGTTCATCATCAGGCAAGGTGACAAACTTGAGATAAAAGTATTCTTCTGTGTATCATATCATGAATCAATGATAACTGATGCTTGGAAAAATAATGCTTACCCAATAATTACATCTGCACAGACATTCATGCATAGTAAGTTTGGTGGCTATAATGGTTATATTGATAGGATATTCTCATATGGATATACTGGAAATGAAACATATAACTATTATACCAATGCTTCATCAGTGGTGTATTCAGCATTTATGAATAATGAGGTATCTATAATAAACACATTTTCAGGTTATACTTTAGACAATGATACCTCTTATTCGGCATTACTGCATTTAATATACTATGACAGTTATGGATCAGAAGGTTTTCGAGTAGACATGTTACCTAAGCTATCGGTTCCTCAGGAGTTTGATAATACATTTTCCGTATCAAGTATACCAACATCATTTGATTCACTACAGAGTTTAATATCAAAGAAATTGAATGTTTCTCAATTGAGTGTTGAAAATGTCAGCTTATTCAGTTTTGAAAATGGTGATTGGAGTAATAATATCGAGTTTATAAATGACCCTGATACAAACTATTACGATTCAATGAATACTGACTACTATAGCTATGGGAATAATAAACAGGTTCCTACTATATACTATACTAGTGCACCTGATTATTTTTCAAAAATGTACATTTATCAGAACTTAAATGATGATGTTAGAATAACTGCATTGTCATCCGATTCACCCTCAACCGTTTATGCAACTGATAAATATTGGGACACATCATCGTGGAAACTAATAACGGATAAAAATAATATACCAGAAGAATTACAGAGATGCAGGTATTGGTTAACCGATATTTCAAAATCACCATATCGATC
>JAFVPU010000192.1 GCA_017505165.1 Clostridia bacterium | reverse complement strand
AGCAGATAATGAGCATCTCTGGTCATAAAGACAAAAGGACCTTCTACTCTTATATCCTTCTAAGTGGAGAAGAAGTCGCAGAAGAGATCACAGCAAAACTGAAGGAACTCGAAAAGCAAAAGAAAGAAGATAAGAAGGTATCATCAAACGAAAACCTCTTCTAACCTCTCACCCACCGCTAACCGGTGGCTGATTTTCAATTATTCAGCACATATAGCATACTTAACAACGGCAAATAAAGCGACATATAAAGACAAATTGGTCGTTTATCATAAATTGGTTATTTTTGTTTTAACATATTACACATAATCATATGAACACTCAACTAATCTCATATCTAGACGAATATTTACAAATGCAAACTCCACAATTTGCTGTAATGATAACCGGTAAGTGGGGTTGCGGTAAAACTTATTTTATAAAGAATATCAAAGATCAATGGTGCAGTTCAAATAAAAATGTCAGCGAGAATTCTATTGACCTGAAACCAATCTATGTAAGTCTTAACGGATTAAGTTCCATTAATTCTATCATACGCAAAGTCAAGACTATTCTTTATCCAATCTTATATTCAAAAGGAGCAACAGTTGCCAAAACTGTCATACTTTCAGCATTAAGGATTGCATCCAAATCATTCCTTGATCTAGACAAGGATGGTGCAGGGGAAGATATGAACAATCTATTAGATGCGGAAGGAATTATTGAAGTATTCAAAAGCGACTCTGACACATTGGAAGGCAATAGAGTCATGATATTGGATGACGTCGAAAGGTGCAAGATACCACTTGACGAGTTATTTGGATTCATCAATAGCATAGTCGAACACTCCAATTCAAAGGTTATACTTATATGTGATGAGGAGAAATTGGATCAAGTCGCTAACAAAGAAGGTTTAGCAACAGAATATAAGAATTTCAAGGAGAAACTGGTTGGACAGACTTTTGCCTTAAAGGTAAATTATGCGGATATCGCAGGGCAATTTATTGATAAACTGTCCAATTCAATCATTAATAACAACCGCGATCTTATAATCGACTTGTTTATTGCGTCGAAAAGAGAGAATTTAAGATTAATCCGTCATTGCTTGATAGACATAAAGCGTTTTTTCGAACAACTACCTGAAAACATTAAGGAAAACCACAACTACGACCAATTCGTAAAAAATATCGTTGCATACGTTGTAATGGCATCCATAGAAACAAGATTTGGCAACAATGGAATAGATTATTATCAGTCATATACCATTAGTGATGAAGCAAAGAAAGTATCACTGGAATTAGAACAGAGATACAATCCCATACTAGAACGGTATCATATATATGGCTCATCATATACGATCCCATTTAAATTCTTGATAGAATATATCCGAAACGGATTCCTGACATCACCAGAATATCTTATTTCGGAATGCAGAATGCTTAAATCCAGAAATCTCACCAATTGGGAAAAGCTTTGGAACTCTTATCATCTGTCAAACGCAGAGTTTTCTGAACTTCTATCAAAAGAGAAAAAACGTTTCTACAACAAGGAACTTCAGTATGTGTTTGAAGTTGTTCATTTATCAGGTATTCTTTTGTCTCTTGAAAAGAGACAGCTTGCGAAGTTGAATAGGAAGCATATTGTGAAAGTCGCAAAGAAAACCATTGAACATATCAATACTGCTTTTTTTGTTATGAATTATTTAAAGAACCAATTACTCCTTCTGACACATCCTCAAGACTGATTTGGTCATTTAAATTATAATAATCATTTAATACATTTTCCAAGAATATAAACTTTATTGCTTCTATGTTTTTATCCTTCTTATACGTTTCATATAACGCATCACTCATGTAGTTTTGTTGGCAGGCGTCACATCTATATGACAATAGATAATCTGAATAATCCGGATCATCTTTTCTAGGACATACAAGATATTCTTTTCT
>JAFVPU010000191.1 GCA_017505165.1 Clostridia bacterium | reverse complement strand
CCTAGTGTAGGTAGCATGATGCTACCTACACTAGGTACATGAAGTCTTTATACATAGAATAGTTTCTTTCAATTTCATGTAACAAAACTACATATATTACTCCCATGAACTAAACCATAGGAGGTTGATATGGACAAAAGAATTCTTTGTCAGAGTGCAAAAGATAACGGAGCTAAAATTCGTTTTTATACGGAGAACAATACAGACCATAAACAAATTATCATAGAAGGCAAAAGACCTTCTGGTGCAAAGTGGAAATTAATCTGCGATGAAAAACTCAAAGATGTAATCACAGATTTAAACAACAACGGGATATCAACTCTATGGTCGTGTGAAGGAAAGGGATATTGTCACAGTAATATAACTGATGAAACAACTTTCGATCCGGCATATATCACGATACGTTATCCGAGCACGTTAAAACTGTTTGCATTAGCAGGAAACATAATTCGTAATCACTTTGCGAATTGTATCATACTGCGTAGCATCGATGATTGTGGCAGACTCAATTTCAAGATCTATGATGTTGTCAAATATCAATTGAGTCCGAAACAATTGTTGAAATATGTCATCAGACATAAAGAATCAGAAATAGCAATGTCCGAAGCATATGTTATGGATTGAAAAAGAAAGGCTTCGATTATGAAAATTGGAACAGAACCATTTCAGGATGTATATGAATACATCAAATTATTCACTCCTGTTGGATGGAAAGCAGATCAGCTTAAATGGAGTGACACAGTTAGAAAAATGTTCACAGAAGGATATTGCTTTAACTTTGCAAAAGCACTCAAAATGACCTTCGAACACAAATATAACTGTCGTATCGTTGGAACTGGAAGATTCGAAGTCTTACAGTATCCTAACAATGTTTGGAAGAAAACAGCAAAGGTTGTGAAAGATGCCATATATCGAAATGCATTCAATCACTTTATTGTTGTTATGGAAGATCCAGATCATCCTGGTATCAAACAAGGATTTGATATATGTGGTGACTACAGTATTCTTAGCAGTGATTATGATGACATCTGTATCTGGTGTAGAAATTTCGATGAAAAGACAGACTTTCTTGAAAGACTCGAATGTGAAGATCACGATGCAGAACAGAAATTTGCAGAATACTACAACAACGCAGAAATCGAAGAAGACTCTTCATGCAAGTTGTTTTGGTATCTAACAGAACTTGATATCGAAGCATATACACTTGTTATGAAGAAGATGGAATCAAAAACTTATTAAAATTATAAGAAGGTAAATATGGAATTAATTTGTCACTGTGTGTCTACGGATTGTAGCAACTGTCCGAGATATAAGAATTGGTTGGAAGGAAAGAATCCAGACGCAAAACGCCCACAGGAAGAAACAGGTGAACAAGAGGGTGTGAGCAATACAAATATATGGCATCAAAGTAACCCAACCCGAATATGATTGTAATCATCATGTAAAAGAAAGGAGTGATGTATGATTTGGTTCTACATATATCTAGTAATTACATTGGGTATGTTGATACTCAATCTTCCAACAATAGCACACAGCATAACACCAGTGAGAATATGTCTGATAGTCTCAATTATTATTTGGCCAATATTCCTTGTTATCTGTGCTGTTATTGGTCTTATCAATGCTCTATGGGTACATCCAGGTCTGGTATGGTTGAGAATCAAACATTCGTTTCAAAAATGGTGGAACGAAGAATATGAGTAAAATAAAAGATACATTTATCACACCGGAGATAGGTAAATCCGAGCTGTGTTTTGTGTCTACACCAACAGGGCCAACTGGCGGACCCTGTTGGTGTTCTGCAAGTACGTTTGTTGAACTGTGTAAATCTGACAATCTTGATTCGGCTTGGAAGTTGGTCAAATTTGAACAAACGTATCCGGGTATAGTTGGGATGAATTTAAAACTAACACATCCTGTATTATTCAACTGGATTTGTAATGCAAAAGAAGATACAAATTTTCACACACTTGTTCTAAAATATAACAAGTTTGCAAAAGAAGTAGGATTGAAGGAGTTTTGAATGGAACTAGGTACATTTATTGCTATATATCCAATAGTAGGCGTAGTTATCTTTATGATTGTACTTGGGATGACTTCCGAATACGCTGAAGCTGACCCGTTTAATGTCCCACAGATGTCTATACCAATGTGGTTTATAGGCGCTGTATTCTGTGGTATTATTTGGCCATTAACGTGTATGGTGATATTAGTAAATTATCTTCACATATTGCTTAACAAAAGGAGATGAGTATGGATAAAATTACACCATTGGGACCAACCAAACTTCTTCCAGATCACAATTGGATACATAAGACAATTGAAGAACTTGAGAAAGAAGGTCGAATTAATTCAGAAGGACACTGGACACCCAATATCGATTTCAATGGTGATCCTAAGTTTGCATGTCATTTCAAAACGGAACTTAGCCGTGTAACAAAGATCAAACTCATGAACGCTATCAACGACATGTTGGAGAAGCGATCGCAGGACTTGCTTAAACCTCCTTGCTCTATTGTAGTTACAGAAGGAGACGATAAGAACCATGTGAAAGTTCACATCATCTTTGATTCGTTTAATGGAATCGAAACAAAGAAGGAAGATGATGACATCAATGAAAGGAGAACACATAGTGGAAAAGAATGAAATAAGTATAAGGTTGGTCGATGATGAAAACAACATGGAACTTGTTGAAAAGTTTCTTCCAACCATTAACTCAGCAACAGATACAATTACAAAGAACGATATATTGAATTACAATATACTAAAGTTCAAAGAAGCTATTGCTAAATATGGAGAAACATCGGATTATGCGCTACTGTTTTCTTCAAGAAGAGCCATCAAATTATCTTACATTCCTCTAAATGAAGCTAGAAACCTGTTGGCATGTATGGCGGCAGATTACTATTTTGCATGTGGAATTATCAAATTGGTAAGAGGAGAATCGCACTAATGACGCCTGAAGAAGAAGCAAAAATGCTGAATGAAGATCATGAAATCTGGAAACAAGCACAAGAACACGCACGAAAATGTTCTGTTCCTAACATATGTGATGTTCCAGGAATCGAAATGGATGAACAACTTGAAGAGATCATACTGAACTGGAGAGGAATGTCCAAATACAATCCTAATAGATATCAAACATTCGCAGGAGCGAGTGTGATATACGTAAACAGAAAGAGTGCAATACCACTCTGTACAACAGACGAGCATCTTGCAAGATTGTGGGTATCACAGATCAACGAACGTCTGCAAACAGCGAGAGAGAATGCCATATCCGATCTGAATTCACATAGTAAATCTACAGTTGGATTGTTTTCAGCTCGTTGTGTTGATATGAATATCGATCCTATAATTGGTGAACGCGATATTTCCATCGCAGGCATGCACTATATCGGGGTTGTTGTTTCGTATTATAATGCAGAACGTGATAACAATTACGCCCATGCAAAAGAATGTGAATACACTTACAATTCAATGTTCAATCAAACACAGATATCGGAGGATTGATATGAAAGAAAGAGTACGTTATGAGAATGGAGACAAGTTTGTAGATCGCACATGCGCAGTCTGTGGGATCAATCAAGCTGATATCGATGAACTCAAAGAACTTGACGTTGATGGTATTCTTGTCCCTTATCTGGATGTTGGGATTCCTGGTATGGGCAATTGTTGCATGTGCGATAGCTGCATCATGGATGTCAAAGATTATATTTGGGAAGAGTTTGTTCAGAAACCATACGCTCAACCTTTCTTTGGTATCAACATAAAGAAAGCAGTTGCCAAGTTCTTGGAAAAGAACAAAGATCACTTCACAGCAGTTGCAAAGGATTACCACAGAATTCTTGCAGTGCACAAATATATACGAGATCATGTCAAAGAGATGCAGGATAAAAACTTTGAAAACGAAGAACTCAAGAGAAGACTCTGTCCTACACTTGAGGAACTTAAAAAGTTTTTCAATGAATGCAATCAAAACGTGACTAACATCAATGGGTCTAGCGGACTCAAGACAGTCATCAATGCTTCTTATCTCGATCTTACAAGTGAAAATGTAAATCATATCATCAACAATTCTGAGTTAGCTAACGCAATAGCAGATGATGATGATATGGTAACTGTACAGATAACGGTTACTGTTGATTTGGAGTTTGAAGAAAATGCATCATTTAATATGCAGTTTCTTGCTATCGACCCTGAAAGATCGAAACAGAAGAAACAGAAAGACGAAACGATTTCGTTGAATATACCAACAGGTGGGTTCACTATCGATTGAGGGATATGTAGATACACAGGAGCTTAAGCTCCTGTGTATCTATGTGATTCTTTTTTTGTCTATATATTACATTTATGGTAACTTTAGATTATTACAAGAATACGACAAACTATACATTAAAGGAGATATACATGGAATACGAAACTACATTTTCCGACCAGACTACAGCAGATGTAGCTGTTCGAGACAATATGGAAGCATATTGTCAATATAACAATAGAGAAATCATACCTGATGTAATCGACGGATTAAAACTTTGTCATAGACGCATCATATCTGTTATGCTGGAAAACGATCAGCGTATGAAAGGCGCAACACTAACAGGGCATGTGATGAATCAACTACACCCACATGGTGATAGTGGTATTTACGATGCTATTGTCCGTCTCGGTCAGCCGTTTTCACAAGTTCATCCATTTGTTCTTATTAAAGGAAACTTTGGAGCTTATGGTGGAGGTGAATACGCAGCAGGACGTTATCTCGATGTGCAATGTGATCAGTTCACAAAAGATCTCTTTCTGCAGAATGTCGATAGACGAACTCTGTCATATATACCATCGGAAACAGGTGAAGGTATTGAACCAGCTTATTATGTTCCAAGATTACCTTCTGCTTTGTTGACAGGATCATTTGGTGTTTCGGTTGCATATAAATCCGTAATACCACATTTCAATCTTATTTCAGTTTGTAACCTTGTTGAAAAGTTTATCGAACTAAGAAAGAAATATCCAATGGACTACATGAATCGATATTCTGAAATTGCAGAATATTGTATTCCAGATTTTCCAACCCACTGTTTTATACGAAATAAAAATGAACTTATTAAGAGTTATTCTCAAGGTAAGTTTGATACTTCTATCATCATGGATGGTATGTTGGAAATGGGTCCTCAAGAATTCAATCTCCGTACGATTCCTCATGGTTCTGCTTTTGAGAAAGTGTTCAAGAAAGTTGGTGACATGATGAATAGTGCTAACTTTATTTCTGCAAATTTCACAGAAGTAAATGATCTCACTACTGGAACTGAATACGGAAATCTTCAATTCAAAATGAAACGAGGAGTTAATCCATTTGACATCTTGGAAGAACTCAAGAAGATCTGTACATTTACACAATCTTGGACCCCGATCTGGACATTTGTCGATAAGGACGGATACATCTGTCAAATGAATCCCATGCAGTTGCTGGAGATTTGGTATCTCGCACGCCATCGGTCAATCTTGGGTGCATTGAAATTTCAAAACATTGACTTATTCAAACAATATCGTAAGTTGATGGCTTTGATTATCATTGCAGATCACACTGATGCAGTTCTTAAAATCTTCAAAGAGGCGGCCAATAGAGATGCTACTGTTCCTGTATTGTGTAAGAAATTTGGATTAACAAGAGAACAATCCGAATATATCGCAGCTCTACAGTTACATCAAATAACCCACCAAGGAAAAGATGACTTATTGAAAGCACTTCAAACTGTGAAAGAAAAGATTGAAAAGCTTCAGCATAAGTTCATTGATATCGATGGAATCATCCTTCAAGACGTTGATTTCATGAGAAAGACATATGGTCCAATTTGTCAGAGAAGGAGTCTTCTTCCTACTTTCATCGGAGCTATACATCTTAAAGATTATGGTGGTTTCATTCAGTTCAGTTCTCTTCAAGAGATGGCACATCTCATTAGAAGGTGGAACAAGTATACTTCTTACGACATCATCATGTATCCTCCTGGTGTGAATAACTTTGTTGTTCATACTACAGCTGGTGTTATAACAGATGAGAAACTCGATCTTCCCAAAGAATTCAAAGCAGTTCGATTGGAAGTTGTTAAGTTGAAACCAAGAAGCTCTGTTTCACTGAAGAATGATACAATCTCAAGAATTGATTCAATTGTTTCATTTGACAAAAGAAGTGGAATTATGGCCCATGTAGCAACAGGGTTTACTGCTATAGACAGAGACTTTAAGATGCGGCAAGTCACCACTACACAAGTGCCAAAACGGAACAGTTTTGATGCTCTTGGGAACAAATCGGATATCATGTATTTCAATGGAGTTCTTTCGGATGACATTGTGATTGCAGCAGTGAATGATAAACTTCCTAATCAGATCGATCTTGTTCGTCTTCATGAAGGAGAACGATATAAGAAACCATTGCTTGGTAAAACCAAAATAATTGGTATGTGGAAGTTTGGTAATCCTATTGCATTTACAGTACCACAAGAATATCTGCAGAGGTGTGGAACGAAAAATGTATTGATTCGTAAAGTTGAAGATTTCTTTGATAAAGATATAAAGGTGACTATCTTTATGACGAAACACCGGACATCTACAGGTAAGAATCTTGTTATGTTCGCAAAAGGAGTCGATGTTCTCAGTGATGGAACTTTAAGAGGAGATATCAAATGAATACAATGAAATGTAAACAATGTGGCATTGAAATGGAAAGTATTGTTGAATGGATTCATACACGATGTGATTATTGTGGGGAATTCGTTTGTCCATCGTGTCATCCAAAGTTGACAGTTGTGTATTCTGGTACTCCTTCTATCACTGGAGGAACATCAGGCTTCTTACGTGTTTGCGATGATTGTGCAAAGAAACACAAACATGAATTCAAAGAAATAAAAGAACATCCATATCTTGGATAAGGAGAAAACATGAGTATTGTACGAGCAAATGATCCACGAGCTAACGATATCCCTCATCAGATTAAATTGACACTTGGTCAGATGTGCGATATGGAAGTCTCCATGGAAACCCGTCGTAAGTGCGTTGAAAAACTCACTGAACTTATGCAGGGAATGCCTATGACCGAAGCGACATTTCAGGCCATGGGAGTTCCTGCAAAAATGGTAAAAACTGAAAACGAAGTTACACTTCATGTGCATGTTCCTAAAGAATATGTCTCCTCTGGCATCACAGAAAATCGTGATTCACAGTGGATCGTATTTCAGATCAATCGTGCCTTGAATCTGGATAACCTCAACAACAGTGACACTGCGGTTGTTACTGACCTTCAGGGTAATCCTATCAAGGCAGAAGGAGCTACAGAGCAGTAACTTCATTTCATACTACTCTCCTTGTTGGTGGTGAACTGCACTTGGTGGATATCCACCAAGTGCAGTTCATTCTTATATGTCTATATATTACACTTGTGAGTTTGTAGCTCAATTGGCAAGAGCGCCACTTATGTGGAGGTCGTTGGTTCAATTCCAACCAAACTTATTTCTTTTTTGCATTATATGTTAATGAAGGAGATATTTATGGCACATTCATTATTAGCTAACCAATGGCAACTATATGTTGGAATATTGGTTGAATCAACCACATATAAAAACCAAAGATGGTTTCATGTTTTCGTTCCAGAATTCTTACCAACAAAAATGGGTGATGTATCAGCAGAAAACATTCCTGTTACGGTTTCTATGTTTAATCAGAAAACTGAAAAGAATGAAGAGATTGATATAGATCTTACATCTACAATTTATGCAGAATACTTTGGTATAACAACTTCTATGGATGTACCTGACATGTATAGAGGTATGCAAGTTCTTGTTATGAATAGATCTACTACTGATAAGTGGTATTGGATACCACTTGAACGAGATGATTCATATAAGACATTTGAACATGTTAGAATGTCTTGTGCAGATGAGTGTTTGACAAATAAAACACCTGATGCAGAAAAAGATGACATCGAAACACGTGATAAAGGATTAACAGATGACAATACATATTTTTTTGAAATTGACACAAAAGATAAGAAACATGTATTGTTATCAACCTCTGCTTCTGATGGAGAAGAATGGAGATACTTCTTTAAAATAGATGCTGAAGCGCACACTGTTGAACTATGGGATAATTGTGTTGATGGTAGTCAACCAAACAATACAATTAAAATAGAATCCAGACCAGATCCTGCGACTAGAGGTCGTATAACACTTCAGAATGCATCTGGAAATACTATCATCATGCAGGGTGAAGACACAATGATTAATATCCCACGTAACCTTATAGTTAATATCGGTGGTGATACTCAAATCAATGGTGTAGGTAATGTGTCTACACATATACTTAAGAATCTGACAAGCATCGTCGACATGAATAAAGTGACTACTACAAATGGATCTGTTAATACAACCATTATGCAGAATAATGTTGAAGTTGTACAAGGCAACCAATCCGTAACAATTGGTCAGGTTCATAATGAAAATCAGAAAGTGAGAACAACAGTAGCTGTTGATGCGATGACAACTGGAACAAAAACTTATAATGTAGGCGCAGCAAGTACTACTTTCAGTTTTGGTTCATGGACTTGTATGTGTACAACTATTTCCATGACAGCAGCTCAGACATGGTCTCTGATATGTAAAAAATGGAAGGAAGTTGCAGAGTCTGTAGGCGGAACAGTTGTTGCATTGATCAGAGGCGGACATCATTAATTAATTTATATTGATGGTTAGACATGCTGTACAGCATGTCTAACCATTTAAGGAGTTATTATGTTTAATTCATCTCAAGTTATCAAACCATTTCCTGATCCTCTCATTAAACATGTGGAACAAGATGTGTATGAATTCGTTGAACAGGAACTTGTTACATATAAAAGAAATCCTGATAACAAACGTCTCGATGAGAGTGTGATTGTTAATCTTGCATTGTTCAACTTAGAAGCATTGAACTACCAGAATGGATATGATCAGATGAAGAATTTGATGGCTGATCATCATAATCAGGTTGTGAGTCTTCGCATGAAACAACTTCTTCATACTCTCTATATCAGATATGGTATCGAAACAATCGATAATCTTGCAGAGAACGTTCTTAGAACGATGGTTCATGTTTACAATATCAAAGAAGATATTATCAATCAGCTTGATTCAGAGTATAACGTGTTCTGGTTACAGCCTTTTATCAGACAAGCATACAGCACTATGATTAATTCTGTTCCTGATAAGTCGGAATCTTCTGCAGAATAAAACAAAAATACTAATATAAAGCTTAGGGCAAGGAACATCTCCTGCCCTAAGCATGTTTGATTACCGGTTGGGTGTTTCTTTTATAACACGTTTTTTATGAGATTGAACAGTATCAAACACATCTCTTAGATGTTTAATATCTGATACATCAGGTAGAATCATCACAGTTATATCTCTAAAGTCTACATTAGAACCGAGTTGATTAATGTAAAGAACAATCCACGCCATTTCGGTTGGAATATTGTTATCTGCTAGGAAATCTTCAAGACGATATTTCATACTATTATGTCGATATGGATCTAGTTCAACAACAGTTGACTTCTTTTTAATGTGATAAAAGTGATCTCGTATAAATTGGACCCATGCAAGGTCGTAATTTGAGTAACTTGAAAGTAGAGATGCGTAAGTAGTATGTAAGCTATATTGTTCCATATTTCATCCTGTGTTTAAGAATATATTACTATCATGAGCACTCATAGAAATGATAACCAACTTTAACCCATAACAACAAGGAGAGACTATGGATTCTAAAGAATTTCAGTCTGACTTGACTGTCAGACCTGAAGTTGTAGGCACCCCATCGCTGTTAGTCCCTTTCTTGCAAAACACAAGTAGCCAGCGAGCACTCATGCAAGCTAACGCTATTGTGCAAGCAGAAGTACTATCAGGAAATGAATGTTCACGAATCCAAACTGGTTTTGAAACCAAGTATGGTAACTACCAGTTTGACGAATCTACTCGTGATCAAGACATCCAAATTCTTGAAGTTATTCCAAAGTTCAGAGTTAACGTCCGTAACAATGAAGTTGTGAATAATCCAACACTGACTTGTATCTATCTCGGTTCTGATGATAACCGAATTGGATATTTTAACGTAAGTTCTTACACTCTCTTGCATAGTGGATTTGGTTATATCAATAACCGTATGAACCAATTCCATCTACAGAAAGGTGACTTTGTTCCAAAAGAAACAAAGTTCATCAGTGCACCAAATCACGATGATCGTATCTACAATCTTGGTACGATGGCAAACTGCTGTTATATGCCAATGTGGGATACTACTGATGATGCTTTTATCATTTCTGAGTCTTTAGCTAAGAAATGTGAGCATACTGTTGTTGATGAAATGATCATCAACATTAAAGCAGATGCCATACCTCTCAATCTTTATGGTGATGATGAACTGTATCGTTGTATGCCAGATATTGGGGATAAAATCAGAGATGACGGTATCCTTATGGCATTTAGACAGAAGACTGAAAGTTCATTCTTGACAGACTTGACAGCTCATGCGTTGTGCTCTCCAGAATATCTGCATGATGATATTTTCAAAGCTCCTCCTGGTGCTGAGATCATTGATGTGCAAGTATTCACTAACCAGAAAGTGTATCTCAGTCTCGATGGTCCATACAAACAATTGATGGAATATCAAGATCAGCACAATCAGTATTATGCTGATATAATCGACACATATGAAGCTCTTAAACGCGATGGATATAAATGCCGTCCTGAGTTCTCTAATCTGGTAACGAAGTGTAAAGGTTGGTGTTATACTCGTGGCGGTAAGTCAATGATCCTTATGGATAAAAAAGAACCAATCGAATTCATTCGTGTGAAGATCACATATGCATTTAAACAACAGGCAAGTATTGGATTCAAATTGACAGGCCCTGAAGGCAGTAAAGGAGTCGTCTCTTCTATTTGGAAAGATGAAGACATGCCTGTTGGACCAAATGGAATCCGAGCAGATATCATCATCACAGCTGAATCGCCATTTAATCGTCTTAATAGCGGCCAGCTTACTATGCAATTCTTGACATTTGCAGCTGATGTTATCACATATAACGTTAAAAATGGAAACATGACAACAGAACAGGCATATGCATATATTCTTGATTTTATCAATGAAGTGCGACCTGTGTATGCGAATTATATCAAAGAATCTCTCAACACTCCTGATCTTGTTGAAGAATTTGTTGATGCTGTTAAAGAAGATGGTATCTACTTCATCATACCATCATTCTGTAAATCGATTACAACTGAAATGTTCTTGAGGATATCTCAAAAATATGGAATCGATCGTGGTCCGTTCACGTATTACGTATATGACAAAGAAGGTAATCGAAAACAGATCACAACCAAATATGAAGGTATCGTTGGTGGTAGATATATCTATCTCCTTGGTAAGAGACCTATCGATCAGCTCAATGTAATTGAATTTGGTTATATTAACCAGTTCATGACACCGATGAAACCTAATAGCAAACTGGCAAAAGCTCAGTGTATCCACGGACAAACTCCTATGAGATATGGAGAGGATGAAGTTGCCAACTTGACAAGTATCATTGGAACGGAACCAACTGCTCGTATAACTGGTTTGTACAGTAACTCTCCTGTTGCTCTCAACGAATTGAATAAGTGTTTGCTCACAGATCCACATCCTTCTGCATTGAAGAACATTGGTATGTCGACAAAAGACATCATTGAAACATCGTCGAATATCGCGATGTTTAAGCACCAGTTCGCTGAAACTGGATTCGTGTTAAAAGAAGTACCAGTTGAAGTGGAGGTCGTTGATGACAAAAAT
>JAFVPU010000190.1 GCA_017505165.1 Clostridia bacterium | reverse complement strand
CTACAACAATAATATCAAACGTATCTGATATTGATTATAAAAATAGTGATAAGAAATATATCATGGGTCAATTATACGATGCAGCCATCAATGGAAAAGTTGATTCTAGATTTGTGACAGCATGCAAGTTAATTCTTGGCGATAATTACGAAGTGAAATAAAAATTCCGGAGGGATATTATTCCCTCCGGTGTGATTTATTTTTTTTTAATTATATCTCATATCCATTCCTAATTTAGATAAAAATCTAGCTGTAGTCTGATTCATTCCCTGCGCGAATCTATTCCACAATCTATCAGGAGTTCCAGCAATCTGAGATCCAGCAAGATATAAACCAAGATTAAGTCTTCTTGTATAATCAGTTTGATTCATATCCAATCCTGCCATCAATGCCAACCAGTCTAATTCTGCAATATTATTTACCATACCTGCAGGTGTCTTAGAGATAAACATTGTAGAGTATAAATCTTTAATAGTAACTGTAATATCTGCTGATGTAGCCATTCCTGCAGAATTCCATTTACCTTCTCCGCCTCTAGTAATATCAAGACTACTAATAATACCACCATCGCAAGCGAATACAGATTTATATGTACATCTCACAAGATATGGAGATCCATAAGAGTTTGCACTTGTTCCAAACTGTCTACCAGCGGCCATAGATACCAATACAAGAATTGGTAAGTCTACATTTAAGAATATAGATAATGGATCTGGGTCTGGAGATCTTAATTTTATATTAATAGCGTAGCTTCTAGAATAACCAGAACTAGACCAAATCTCAGGGAATACCATCTTACCGCCAGCAACCACTGTTGTTAATTCATTGGTGAGAGCTCCAAGAATATTCTTTCCTACTGGTAAAGAATCAACAAGGTTTCCCATTCCTTCGAGAGTAGATCCAACCGCACTCTGTACTGAGTTATATAAATTGCTATTGGTAACTCCATGAGTGCCCATCAAGAATTGAATCTCTCTTGCTGTATCAGTCATACTATTGGCTTTTTGAGCAAGCATGGATTCTGTAGTATCGTTTGAAAAACTTTCTGATATTTGTGTCTCAGAATCAAGATAAAACGGAAACGATGTTTGTGCTCCAAAGTACCTCTGGAAACTCGGATTCAAAAGACTTTGAATATTCATATTCTTAAGTCTCATATTACCACCAGTAGGTGTAGGAATTCTTTCATTTTCGATACCTTTAAATTTAGCAAGTGCTCTCGCTGCCGTGTTAATATAGTTGGAACAACCATACATGTCTGGATTAAAAGAATAATATCTTCCCTCTACACCATCTGTCATATCTTCGATACTATATGAATCATCCTCATTATCAAGCATCGCATTTACCATTGATTTGATTGTTCTATTATTATATCCAGGCATAAATATAGGTTCACCAGGAGATATAAACAGAACCGGCATGTTTGCAATTACTTTTTCCATATACTTTCTACCGAAATCTGTTCCTTGTACAGGGATATCTACAATTTCGGAGAATTGATAAGGTATTCCAAATATACCATTGATCATATTTGTCATAAGATCCGGCATATCAGAATAGTCATAATCTACATCATAAGATTCATTATATCCAGCATTGATATAACGTATCATATTTTCATCAACTTCAGGAAAATTATCAGGATCGGTATTGACACCGACTTGTTCATCGTAATAAGAATCAGGCATATTTAAACCACCTTTCTTCGCGTATTAATATGGAGTTGGGATTTTCACCCAACTCCACATCATACTATTATACAGCTTTAGCCATAGCAGTTAATCTATTGAGAATATCCGCTGTTTGAGATCTTAATACATCAGTATCTTCTGCAGTATCTCTTTGTGCAGATCCAGTTGCTGCCACAACCTGAGTTAATTGAGTCATTAATGAAACAATTTCCGCAAGTAATGCATTGTGAGCTGTATTGGAATTGATAGATTTCAAATATTCTACAGCTTGCGCAATCATGGATATTAATTCAGCACTAACACCAGAATCACCACCAATATATCTACGAGCTTTACTGTTGATATTTTCCATTGTAGATCTGGTGTAAGATGCAATATTATCACCATTAACAGGTCTAGAACCAGCACCTGTATATTTTGAGAAATCAATTACATTAAGAGCCTCAGGTTTATTATTCATTAAACCAGAACCTGCAGCTGTAAATCTGATAGCTTTAAGGAATCTTGAGCTATCTGAATCTAAGCTAGATACCTTAGGACCCATTCCGGAACCATGTCCCATTCTTTGTCCATTACCGATATACATCTCAACGTGACCAACTCTATCTTTTCTACCAACAGTATAACTACTTGTAGGTCTAGCATAATAGAGTGCATCACCAGGAGCAAGTTTAGACTCATCAATTTTACCACTATTTACAACTACACCGCCTCTAGAAGCATAGTTTACATACTGATCTTCAGTATTTCCACCAATATTCTTTCCAGTAACCTTCTGAAGAACTTTTCTAACAGTAGCAGAGCAATCTCCATATCCTGTCTTTTGGCCTTCAAGAGAAGCAAACACTTGTTCTCTCTTAGTAGAATCCATAGAATACTGGTTCTTCCCTTCAATAGCTCTCATTAAAGCTACAGCATTTTCTCCGACACCCTTCATAGGATCAGGACCACTATAGCTACCAGTATTTCCAGAATATGTATAATCTACTCCACTCAATCCATTAGAAGAACTTCCATTATTAAGTCCGAATGCACCAGATAAGAATTGTCCAAATTTACCCATTGCTCCGAATGCAGCTCCGAGAACTTTGTTAAATACTCCTCCGATTAATGAACCTAAATCTGTACCAGAAGTTGTATTTCCTGTGGAATATGAACTAGAGTTGAAAATAGTTGGGTTAGAAATCTTGGAACCGGAGAACATGTTGTAGTATTCTGTAGCTTTCTGCTTGCGAACACCCATCATTGGTTTTCCAGCTCTTTCGAAGTGGTTTTCAAAAGCTTCTGCTGCTACAACTGGGTTTGTAATCTGTTTGTATTCATCCAAACTAGATACTCCAGCGTAATTGCTATGAGCTTTAGAGTTCCACATCCATTTCTCAGACGTTGTCATCTCATGAAGAGCATATTCAAGCTGAGTTTGTAAGTCTGTCCAATTCTTTCCTCTTGCTGCAGCAAAGTCATTCAATGCTTTCCAACGTCTAGATTTATTATTATAATTCTCCCACTGGAATAAGCCAGCTGCAGGGCCAGCACCATTACCTTGAATCATATCAGGTTTGAACTTGGATTCTTGATAGATACTACCCATGATACCAGCAGTAGCTGCAGGTGTGAATCCATTCTGAGTAAAGAACTGCCATACTTTAGCTTCAGTTGTATTTCCGTCAATTGTTGCACCACTATCTCCACCAGTAATAACACCAAGTTTAGCTTTATTAAGAATACTATTCTTATATAATGCTGTGGAACCAAGCTCTGGATCGTCGACAATCAAATTGCCTCTTCTATCCATACCATGTGCTACTACATAATGAGGATTTGGTCCAAATGGAGATCTTAATTTAGATCCGTTACCAGTATCTTGTCCAAGCAATACAGTAGGTCTACCAGACTTGATACTTTGTTTCATAATCTTTCTGTTATCTGTATATGCAGAACTAATACCATTAGCAGCAAATATATCATTGAAATATCCAGCGCGCGTTCCGGATGCTCCAGCAACATATCCATTTGCTTCAGCATAGTTGATAGTATCACCTAAAGAAGAATTTCTTCCATAAGCTCTTAATACAGATGCAGCTACAGCAGGGCCACAACCCTTATCCGCAACAGTATGTCTACCGAATCTTCTTCCCGCATATCTAGGATCATACTGAGACACATGAGATCCGTCTCCAGCCCAAGAGTTGATCCAGCCTTTTGCTGTATCAAGTTTATCAGAAGCCCAAGATACTACAGAATCTTTTGCTTTTCCGACTGCAGTTTTAGCCGTATTATAAGCATTCTTTCCTGCACTCTTAACACCGTCTACCGTATCCCCAACAGTATCAGCAATAGATAAAATAGGTCTAATGACTTTAACAATCATCTTCATGATACCGCTCGTAATTGTAACAGCAGTATCTCCAATTTTATCCATAATATT
>JAFVPU010000189.1 GCA_017505165.1 Clostridia bacterium | reverse complement strand
TTGTTTGAAACTAAAAAATATAAACAATCAAATATTACCAATATTTGCTTAATATTTTTCCAATTTCCCTATTGTTTTTGTTTTATAAAATATACTACTGGGATGAATCAAGATAAATTCGATGATATACTCATTGGAATGGCGATAAATTGCCCATGATCGATCAAAGATTGATTAGTTGCTAAGTTGCTCTTCCTCAACAGCTAATTCTTTTTGATCAATAGTCGACTCTTTTTGATCAGCATTTAATTCTTTTTGATCAGTATTGCCTGTCAATTCCGATGCCCGTTTATTGATGTGCAATTTCATTGGCGGTTGATGATCAGTTGACTCATTTTCCCAGATCGAGCCATTTATGTCTTCGATAGATATATCGTTTTCGATAGCAAATTTTTTGAATTTATCCATTTTTATTATATCTAATGGTATTTTCTCTTTATCATAGAAAGTACCATTGATCCTTATCCATTTATAGGTATTATATATAACAGTTCCAGGTGCTACTGATTTTCCTGTTTGATCTTTATAATATCTAGCAACTACTGAAGGATTAGTATTTCTTACGAAAACCTTGTTTTCAGGAATGAACATCCATTCAATAAACGCTAATATTTCAGGTTTCACCATATGAACTTTTTCTCAGATCAAAGAAAAGAATTATAGAGTTTGATAGATTTGAAAAAATTTTAAAAAATAAAAATGATGAATTATATGAAAATTATTGAATTGCCAAACTGTTTTTTTGCAAACGTCCTATGTTTAGGGCAATCTTTGATTGCTCCTTGCTAAATCACGCATGTGTGCGCGCACGCCTTATATATAGTAAAAAAATAAGGAGCAACATCGTTGCTCCTTGTTTTTCGTCATATAGAAAAAGAATAAATGAATTCATTTGGTGCTTCTAAACTTAGCTCATATCCTCTCAGCGAAGAGGATAAAGTTATGACAATAACACTTGCAACAAATGATTTCATTAGAGATTCAGCCGCAATAATAATTGATTATAAAACAACAATTGATAGCGTTACTAACGATGCGATGGGAATAATTTCAAACACTTCGCAATGCAGTACTTGCAGTGCTGTTAGTTTTGATCCTTGCAATGGTCATTTTGGTGCGATTCATTTGCCAATATCAATTCCAAATCCAAACATAAACGAATTTGTTGGCATAATTGTTAATTGTTGGTGCTCAAGAAGCAATGGTCATATAATATTCGGTGATCAAGAAAGAAAGCAATTATTGCATTTGCCAAAAGAAGCAAGACGCAAAGAAGCAATAAAATTATATAAAAAGGCAACAAAGAATGGAATTGATAAATGCTTTTGCACGATCTGCCAAGATATTAAAGACGGTCCTGTGAGCGTCATATATGATATGCCATATAAGAGTTCGAAAACAACAAAACCTATGGTTATTGGATTTAGAAATCAGAATTTCAACAATGATGGAAAATTCTATCTCATAAATCCCAATAAAATGCATGAATTTGTTAAATCAAATCTTCGTCAGGCCGACATAAGTTTGTTTGGCGTCGATTATCCATTGGATTCTTTATTCTTATCATATATTCCTATGGTTCCAAATAACATGCGTTATCAATCGCTTGAAATATTTGGCGGTCAAAATCCTCTATCCGCAATATATAATTTGCTAAAGATAAGATGCAAAGAAATATATAATAGCAATCCGACCATAAATAATAATGAATTATTTGAGTTTAAAGAGTCTGAAATCGCAACCAATAAAGGTTTGAAAGATGTGACGAGCATAATTGAATCGCTCAAATCATTGATCGTATTTGGAACTATTATATTAACAAAAGCAACTTATGATCAAAGCGCTAGAGAACAATTATATTTGAATATTGGATCAAGAACTGTTCCAGGAATTCCAGTATCAACAATTGCTTCTGCTTTAGGAAAGCAAGGTTTATTCCGTCGAGTAATCAACGGATGTCGTGTTGATATGTCAGGTCGATCTGTTTTGACATGCGGTCCATATTTGAGCATTAATCAATTGGGAATTCCATGTCAATTTGCAAAGACTATGACGGTCGAAGTTTTGGTCACTGATTTCAATATCGATTATTTGAGATCTTTCGTCGCAAATGGCCCAAATACTTATCCTGGCGCGAATGAAGTCTATGTCGACAATAAATTAATAAAGATCAAAGAAGATAATAAAATGAGACTTGCTCAAAGTCTTTCCATCGGATCGACAGTCTTCAGGCATTTGGTCAACGATGATATCGTCCTTTGCAATAGATATCCAACACTTCGTGAAGAATCATTTGGTTGTCATAAAGTTTGGATCGATCCAAAGAAAAATGTCTTCTCTTTGACAATGGGAAATTGCAAAAAGATGGGTGCTGATTTCGATGGTGATGAAATTCAAACATTTAAATTGCCAAGTCATGAAAATTGCTTTGAAGCACTCGCATTATTATCTCCAGCAAATCAATTGATCTCATATAAAGATGGAGCATCAATCGTTGGTGGTGCGAAAGATCTTGAATCTGGCATCAACATTTTGAAAAGAGATGAATTCACAATTCGTGAAGTCGTTCAGATCTTCAAAAATAAGAGAACTGAAGATGATGCGAAAATACTTTATAACATCTTATTCGATCGATTTGGTAAAAAAGAATCATATGCTGGTTTAGAAGTAGCA
>JAFVPU010000188.1 GCA_017505165.1 Clostridia bacterium | reverse complement strand
CCAAGAAATCGTGATTTTTGACAATTTCTTGGATGCTGAATTTTCGGGGGAATTTTCAAAAAACACGAGTTGCGTGCTGAAAATACAAAAATAGATTTCGGTCATGAAATTTAAAAAATAGAAATGAATCCGAGAATTTTGATGAGTGAGAATTTTTGAAGAAATTCTTGAAAATGAGATTTGAGTGAGAGAGATACAAAATAGAGTTGTGCTATTGATAGTTAATAAAAATAGAAAATGTTCAGATATGTTCCAAACCAACTTGAGGAGAAGAGAATCGAAGATTCGAATCGTCGAAGATCAAGACGTCTACAGCAGACAAAATCAAAAAGACTCATGGAATCACAAAAGCTATACGTTGGAGAAAATCATCAAATTGATATTGATGCTGTTACGATTGATAATCCTTACAAGACTAAGAATGCAACGTTTTCGAAAGACCTTAATCCAAACAAACAACAAGAGAAACTTCAACGACCAACATTCGCGAAGCATGTCAACAGTTATGAACTTGACTTGATGTTTTTCAATTACAATAAGAAATTGCAACCTGCAATTTATCTCGTTTTGATCAACATCAACACAAGATTTGCTTACATCGTGCTTATAACTGATAAGTCAACAGAATCAGTGAAGAGAGCAATTTCAAAGCTGATCTATTATGGAACCAAAATCACAAACATTCGTTACGATGGAGAAATGGCTCTTGAGTCTCAAGACATGAAAGATTTCTGGTATTTGATGAACATCAATTTTAGTCGCTCAACCTCTAAGTACACAAACAAGACAAGGATTGTCGATCGTTTCATCAGAACTCTCAGAGATTTGTACTTCAATACTGTTGGTGACAAGAGTGTTTCTTATGAGAAACAACATGACATTTTGCAACAGCTCGTAACAATTTATAACAACACTGAACATAGTTCAATAGGGATGAAACCAGCTGAAATGACTTATGCTGATGAGTACAAATACATTGAGACAATGACAAAATTGTGTAACGTTCAGAGACAGAAACAAGTCAAAGAAGGCTTGTTCAATTTGAAGTATGGTGACAGGATCAAGATCTATCTTGATGCATCTAAGACGCAAGATTCATTTGCAAAGAAGCGAGGGAACTACATTCATGATGCAATCTTCATAGAGTACAGTCATGGAAACGTCATCTGTTTGTTTGATAATCGTCCGATCGAGATTCCAATTTATTGGGTCAAACCCAAAGAATAATTTTGTTACGGAATTGTGTTACGGATCTTGAAAATATTTTTGAGTGAATTTGTTACGGAATTGTGTTACGGAACTTGAAAATAAATTTGAGTAAAACTGCTTATTCCAAATTGTAACCGAATTGGAATGGAGACCCAAAGAAAACTGGGCCTCCAACTTATCTAACCCCTCAATAAGGTTACGTAATCGTGGTACTCGAGAAGTAACTCAAGCTGCTGCAATCAGAACCGGCGAAACACTAATCTCGTAGCGTCTCTGGACTATGTAAGCACGATAGTCTTTGGGGTTAACAGCTCTGACTGATGGCTCTTCACCAAACATTGAAACCACTCCTACCTATAGGAACCTAAATTCCTTATATGCAATCAGAAATTTTTTTATCAATTATTATGGATTTTGTTGAAAACCCTAGAACCCAAAACCCTAGTTTATGTCAAAAAAATAACTTTCATTTACGTTTACACACTTGAAGTTGCCCAAGTAGTTGCGCCTCCTCCAGTTCCAATTTCTGGAAGATCAGGATACTTTGAACGGAGTGTATCCCAAATGTAATTCAAGTCAGTGACAACAGCTGATTTCAATGATGTAAACTTATTAAGAAGATGTTCACAAACAGACTTAAGCACCATAGCGTTGTCATTAACATGTTGAATTGCATAATTAACATCATATGTTGCACAGGGTTCATCTTGTTTGAAAGCCAAATTTCCATACATGTCATTAGCTGTTGCAATAGTTGAAATATTAATAGGATTTGATCCCGAAGACGTACTTCCGCTCTCAATAGCTGCTACTCTACCATCAAGCTCAAATAAACTATTCTTGTTTGTTTGTGATTGGAGTGCAACATCTGTCATTCTGTTTTCAAGCTGTCCAATTGAAGCACCATGAGATGTTGTTCTTGTGTCAAGACTCTGAATAGAATTTGTGTGTGAAGTGGTTGTGTTTTCCAAAGTTGTTATTTTACTTCTGTTAACCATAACTTCTCCCATTACAGCTGTAACCATTGTGCAAGCATCAGTTAATGCATCTGCAGCTTCTAATGTTTGTGTCATTGATTTATTTTCAGCTGGTATACCCATTAATTCCATTGCTTCATCTGATAATTGAGCATACGGTTGGAATGTTAATTCTTGTTCTAAACAATTTCCATGAGTCGTTGAAGTCGAGTCTCCTCCTTGGGACTCCCCACTAGTGGGTCGTTCTTCTAAAGTTGTAACTCTTTCATGAATTGTACTCAAACCAGTTGCTGTCGTGTACATCAATTCTTCAAGAACATCTCCTAAATTTGTGTCTTTGCCAAATAACAATGATCTTGATTCACCATCTTTCCACGTAGCTTGTACATAATATGATCCTCCTTCAACGTATTCAGTGAAATCAGAAACATAACCCATCTTTGAAGTTCCAACAATTGGAACACTCGCTTGACCATCGGTCGCTTCAAGATCTTCAACTCTTGCTTTGAGACTCTCATAACTTGTATTCACAGAATGATAACTGTTGTAAGCTTCAGTTGCCTTCTCTTGAGCTTTCAATGCAGTACTCTCTGCGTAATCAATTCTGTCAGAGAGACCACTCGCTGTTGTGTGAGCAATGTTTGCTGTTGTTTTGGCTTCATCGGCAACAGATTTTGCATCATTGATAATTGTTTTTGCATCGTTTGCTATGTTTATTGCTTCGCCTATACATCCCGCATGATTGTCTATTACTTCACTAACGTAATCAAATTCAGGGTTTATAAGTATTATAGTATTATCTAAAGATCTTTTACTTATTGATAATGGATAATTTTTTGTTAAAGTCTTAACTCCATTAGAATGTGTCGTTTGGTCATATGCATTAATTCGATAACTATTTTTTGAACACTCACAATTTGATGTTCCACTGGAATGGTCGAGATTGCAAGAGACATCATCAATCGTTTTGACAACACCATTCTCGCCAATAATTCTTGTTGGTTTTGCTAAATATCTGTCCATTT
>JAFVPU010000021.1 GCA_017505165.1 Clostridia bacterium | reverse complement strand
ACTAGGGGGTTAACCATATGGTTAAAAAGAATGAAAAAATAGAAAAGAAAAATAATTCAAATTCTATAAAAGGATCTGTTGATAAAAAAGTCAACACAAAAAAAGTTGTTGGTAAAAATGTTGACACAAATTCAACAGAAGTGAGCAAACTTATCAAAGCGATCAAAACAAATGATGCAAAGGCTCCTGTCTTGAAACCAAAGAAGAAGATGCGAACAAAGGTCGCAATTATTTCATCTGCAACTGTTGCTGTGGCTGGTGCCGGAATTGGTGTTGGAGCATATGTTGCCAACCAAGACAAAGAATACGTTATCACAATGTATTACCAAGGTGGCGTAGAAAATGAAATGAAAGCAAACAAGGTCGGAGATTTGAAAGCTCCAGAAGTTCCTGGATATACTTTTGTTGGTTGGTATCGTGATCCTTCATATGATAAGTTATATAAACCTTCAACAAAATTCGAAGATGATTGCGTTGTGTATGGAAAATATGCGCCTATTGCTTATGATATAGAATTTGTGAATGAGAACAACTCATTGTGTGAAAGAATTTCTGTTTTATATGATTCTAGTATTTCATTCCCTGAAAAACCAACAATACAAAAAGAAGGATACAAATTTGTCGGTTGGGCTTTGAATAGAAACGAAACAGATTCTTCAAAGATTTATTATCATGGACAAGAAAACTTAAGAACTTTGAAAGAGACAGAGAATTTGACATTCTATCCAATCTGGGCAATAGATACATTTACTCTTACAATCGAATATCCTGAAGGAGTATTTGGTGGGGCTTCTACAAAAACGAAACAAGTGGTATACGGAAATACGATTCAAGGAGAATTTGATTGGAATGTTAAATATGATGATTTTTCAAAATATTTCGTAGGATATCAAGTTGATGGCGTATTATATAAGGATCCTAACAAACCAATCAATATGCCTGCAAAGAATATCGTTGCGAAACCAATTTTTGAATTCTCGAAAGTGAATGTTCGACTTGAATTAAATGGCGCTGGTGCGCAAGCTGATGGTTTTGTTACAAATTATAAGTTGAGTTATGATCCTGAAATTCAAGAAGAAGGGTATTCATACCTTTCAGCATCTCTCAATGCTCCTACAAAAGAAAACTACACATTTATGGGTTGGTCATACACTCTCAATGGCGAAGTTTTAACGAAAGAAATATTTACGCTTATCCCGACAGAACATAAAAATGGTGAAAATGTTATTCTCTATGCTGTATGGGAAGCAAATGAATATGATATAGAAGTTAAGGTTGAAAATATAGATTTCGGAACAGTTCAATTGAATGGTGAAGAATGGGATCCTCTTTCAAATAACAAAATTGCAGCTTCATATGGTGAAAGTATTATTGTCAATAAGACATCAATATCTATTGGAGATAAAACAATTGTTCTTACTCCAAAAACAAACAATTTTAAAGCAAACTATTCTGTCTCAGTGGAAGCTCCAGAGAAATGCGAAAAAGATAAGTCTATTACAATCAAATTTACTCGTACATACAACGAATACACTGCAATTTTAAATATAAACTCAGATGACGAACAATCAAATGATTTCATACCAAGTTACAAACTCACATATGACGAATCAAAAGATAATTATGATGAGATATTCAATATTCCGACCAAAACAGGACATACATTCTTAGGTTGGTCATTGGAAAATGATTCTACTGTAGATGAAGGATTAAAAGTAGAAACAGATGATCAAGGAAATATTCTTGATTTACATTACATGCTTCCAACAACACAAAAAGACTTTGAAGCACTCAATGTTGATAAAGATGGAAAATTCAATCTTTATGCTGTTTGGGAAGTCAATGAGTATCCAAATGATATTATATATTCAGGTGTAGATGGCGGAAAATTAAGAAATGCCAATGATGAAATTGTAAATTCTATCACTGCTAAATATGGAGAGAAAGTAGTCGTTGACAACAAGAATGATAAGGTGATCGTCGGTGATCAAGAATATATTGTCAAATTTAATTCTATTGTTGGAGAAATTTATGATGTTACTATTACTGTTGATGGCGGAACTGCTCAAACAGAATGGAAAGACGGAACAAGAATTGAATTAAACTTCACACGAAAATATCTGAACCTTTCTGTAGTGCTTGATCTTCTAGGTGGTACTGCTGAGAAATCTCAATACAATATGTCTTATGATCCGGCTAATAACAATAAATCAATACTTCTCAATGCACCAACAAAAACAGGATATACATTCCTTGGTTGGTCTGTAGATAAATCTTCTACTACGGCAGAATTTTCTGGCTTGCAGAATTTTACACTTCCAGACAATAAAGAAGAATATGATGATTTGGGTGTAGTTGTAAATCCGAACAACAATGCCGAAGGCACACTCAAACTTTATGCTATTTGGCAAGCAAATGATGTGGATATTCAATTGAATATTGTCAATCCGACATATGGATCAGTGAAATTGAACGGTGAAAATGTTTCGGCTGTGAATGCAAAACACGATGAAAATATTTCAATCAGTGGAAACATAATTACAATTGGACAACAAATTGTGGAAGTAACTGCAAATGAAGAAACCAAAGAAGCAATATATTCTATTGTCAAGATCGAGTCAAGTCAGAATAAATGCGCTGAAGGTGTTGTTATTACCATCGAATTTGCAAGAGAGTACAAGGATTATATAATCACTCTCGACACAAACAGTAACAAAGAGGCGACGATTGATAAAACTTCTTACACAATCGGTTATGATGATGGGGCGATTGCACTTAACACTCCAGAAAGAACTGGTTATAAATTCATAGGTTGGGGCAAGAGTCCAACAATCCAATATAGACAACTTGATACAAATGAAGTTCCAAACTATTTGGATTGTTTATATAAAAAAGATGAATATGATTATTACTACAAAGTTGAAATTGACCCAATGGTAGGTTACAGTCCTAGTCAAATATTTTATACGTTAGATTTGGATTATCCATATAGTGGTTCAGATGTACAATTCGCTCTTACGAATGAGACTGAAAATTTCACTCTTTATGCATTGTGGGAAATTGAAGAATATACCATAAACATTGATTTCCAAAACAAAGATATTGTAACATTGATCAACTGGGATACTAATGAAGAAGTAACGTCTATCAAGGCTACATACGGAGATAAGATTGAACTCAGTGGTGCAAAAAATTTATTGAGTATCGATAACGGAACAAAGTTATTTGAGGCAAAACTCAAGAGAAATAACTTTGGTGAAAATTATAATTTCGAAATCAAAGTCAATACAACAAAGTGGACAAAAGACACAAAAATCGAAGTGGTATTTACTGTAGAATACACCAATCTTACACTCAATCTTGATCTCAATGGTGCAGGGGAACAAACAGAAGGATTTAAGACAAGTTATGCAATGTCATATGATCCAGCTCAGAGCAACAAAGCTATTACACTCAACACTCCAACAAGAGAACATTATGTGTTCAGGGGATGGAGCAAGACTGCAACTCCAACGTATACTCAAGCGGAAATCACTGAAGAAAACTTTGCCATGTATCAAGAAGATTTGTATACTACAACATGGATGTATCCAAGTTATATTGATTCTGAATATGTCAGAGTATATTTTGAATCATATCAAGAATATCTGTCTTCAGGAAAAACTGTTTATATCCGAGATATTTCACATAGATACAACAATTCAGATATTGAATACACTCTCATAGACGAAGCAAGCAATTTCACACTCTATGCAATGTGGGAATTGGAACTTCATGATTTTACAATCGAGTATAATGTAACAGAAGGAAATTCGATTTCGGGAGATGTTGCTCCGCAACTTGAAACAATAACAACCAAACTTCCGTATGGTTCAAGATACGATATGTGTCCTATAGGTTCTTGGGGGTTTGAAACAGATGCTTTAAATTGGATATTCACAAATAATTTTGTGTCAAGTAAATTGGTGAAATTGACTTGGGGTGGATATGAAGAACCAGGAATTGAAAATTTTAATACTAAGACGCAAATAGGTTTTGGAACAACTAACAAATTTGGTGGAGAATTTGTAGAAGATTTCTATGGCTTTGAGGTATGGCAACATTCCACAAATGGACAAACCTGGCAAAATCATAGCCCTCAAGACATTGGAAATGTAATATTAAATTCTGATCTTTATATCAGATTTAATATCAAGGTGGTAGAAAATCCAAATGCATATAGTTATAATCTTTCAATGTCGTCAAAAGGATATTATGGAAACCCAGTTGGTAGAATAACAGAATCTTTTGGTACTGATTTTAGTGGTTGGGACAAAGTAATTTTCCCTACAGCTGAAGAGGCCGTAACAAATAATTATAATTTCATAGGCTGGACACTTACAGATGGAAAGAAGACAATAGATCTCGAAGCAGGCAAAGAATACACAATCGCAGAATTGCGTGCAATATACGAAGCAAACAATGCTTATTCTGGTGCAACACTTTATCCTGTGTGGGAAGCAAAGAGTTACAATGTAACTATCACACGTGATGGAAAGGATGATGATCAAGTTAGTCATGACTATATTGGTGCGGATAGAATATCAAGTGTGAAATATGGTACAGAATATACCTTGCCGGTTGATCTTGAATGTAAAGATGCAGGATTCTTTGTCTCAGGATATATTGTGGATGGAGTAACAAAGAAACCAGGCGATTCAATAGTTATTGAAGGAAACATAACAATAGCTCCAGTATGGGGAGATAAGTATGCTATATCATTTGTGGTATCGAACAGTTATATCTCTGGAATAGACAACGATCCAGTACTTTTGACACCAGATGTAAATGCGGGTGGAGTGGTTACAACCACACTTGATGCAATAGCACCTACATTTGCAGATCCTGACAATAGATTTACATTCCTTGGTTGGTCAGAATCTTCACACAACTATGTTGAAAATGAATCAGATGCGAGTGGTTGGTTGATTTCGTCAACTACAGAAATCAATTTCACACAATCAAAGACCTACTATGCAGTATGGCAAGTAAACAAAGTTACATATACCGTCAACACTATTTTCAAAGATGGAAAGCAAGCAGTAGATGCTCAATTGTATCCACAAACAAGCAATACATTTACGACTACTGCTATCGATACAATTAATGTTTATTATTATTCTACTCGAGTATCAATAGGTGGAAATGAACAAGAGTTCTACGAAGTAATATATGATAGTGAGTTGAGTGCTGCGGACATGGTTCTAAGAGACTATTATGAAGTAACATATGAGATTCAGGGATCAAATATAAACTTGACATATGAAGCAAAAGTAATGGATCATTTTATTACATTTGCAAATTCAGGCGAATTGTATGAAGGAAACCCAACTATGGAAAATATTCCGGAGTACATTAAATTCTCAGGATTTGATCCAATAGTATTGCCAGAAGTTGAAGATTCGACTGGAAATTACGAATTCAAAGGTTGGGCATATCAAAAATGGGAATATAACGGATTTGGATCTCCAGAACTTCAACCTATTCCTACCGAAGTTGATTTCCTTGCAGGAAAGAATCTCACATGGGATGAAATAAGGTGGATATATTCAAGCATATATGCTTTCACTGGAAGTACGGATTTATCTCAAGTGTTCTATCCAGTCTGGGAGATAAAGACTTATACTGCGAATGCGGAAATAGAATATTTGAATGAAACACAAGATTCAACAGTAACAAAAACAAGTGTTTATGGATCAAATATAGCATTCACAGGATTTAATTCTTTTGCTTATAGCTCATGGGGTGATGCGGTTGAACAAGGTTATTCGGTAATGCGTAATGATTCTGATGGGGATGATGAGTTTACTGTTGTATTAGTTTCAACATGGAGTCCAACAAAAGATGAATATTATATAAGCAAAATTATGTATAAGTCATCTACTGATACAGATTGGATCGAGATGGTAGAGGGAGTTGAATATAGCTTTGATTCTGATGTTCAATTCAAATTTGTCGCAGATGTGAGAGAAAAAGAATATACTATCACTTTTGCTGAGACAATTGATGAATATGATGGCAATCCAACCATGACTGTTAAACCAAATGACATAACAATTGGTGGATATGATGAACTTGATCTTCCGATGGTAACTGATTCGACAGGCAAATACAAGCTTGCAGGTTGGAAATATGATTCTACACCAAAGACTCTTCCTACATACAAGACAATTTCGGTTGAAGATATGGAAAATATGTCTTTTGATGACTGGAAAGTTTTGTTTGAGAATTTATTTGGTACTTCAATGGATGGAAGTGGTTTTGGGTCAGCAGTGTTATATCCAGTATGGGAAGAAATTGCGTATAATGTGCAATTCTCTGTGGTAACCAAAGGTAATTCAACAATTGGTATGAACAGTGCACCGCTCAGTGGACAGACTGCTCCAACACTCGCTCAATCTGAATTCTCATTGCCAGTCAGTGGTACAATACAATGGTATAATCTTTCCGCTTGGTATGAATGTGCACAGGTAGGAATAGATATTGTCGGTGATGACAAAACAACATTAAAGATTGGATTTAATGATGATGAAGTATTAGCTACAATGCAAGATTACTATAAATGTAAATCTCTTGAATATTCTACAGATAACGGATTGACTTGGAATACCCTTGGAAAAGGAAGCAAATTGACAATAACAGCGGACACAAAAGTTCGTATCAATTTCGAGGTCGCTCCAGGCGAAAATTATTTAAATTTCATTGATAGAGATATGAATGGTGTTGGTTATGATTTATTTGGATATCCAACTATTGATTGTGCGGGTACTGTTGACTTTGATGGTTATGATTCCTATGAATTACCATCAGCAGTGGATACTAAAGGTAACTACAATTTCATGGGTTGGGATGACGATTATGGCAATACATATTCGGCTGGACAAGTGGTAACGTGGAATACTTTCACTGATTTAAATTATCAAGATTCTGCTAAGGGAGGATGGGGAATTAGATTAATTCCTATCTGGGAAGCGAAAGAAGTTGAGCTTGAAATTGAAGTCGAGATGAGAGAAGATGGTTCAGGTTCCATCGTTACTGGCGAAAATTGGGGTAATGTATACTTTGATGGTCAAGTTGTGAATCCTGGAGATAAAATCACAGTCAAATTTGGTGATATAATAGTGGATCCAACAAATAATGTTCTTGATATTGCAGGAAAACAACTTAGATTCGAACGTACATTCGATAATGATTATGCGAATATACAATTAAATACATATGACATCTCTTCATTGGAAGAATATACTGATGATTACACAGGAGAATGTACTTTAAGGGTTGGCGGAAGTGGAAAAATAACAGTAAACCTCATAAGAAGTTGGAGTAATATTTCTCTTGATTATGCTATGACTTACGGCGCGGATATGGAAGCAGACGAAGTGTCTGGTCTTAATTCTACATCTGTAGAGAGCTCATGGATAAATATACGAAATATGACATTGCCAGAATTGACTTATACAGATGATCCTGAAGCTGACGATTGCGGTCTCATTTTCACTGATCAGGTTGAATTTGTTGGTTGGGCAACCAGCAAGCAAAACAAATCTGGAGATGCATATACATTGAATCAAGACGTGTTCACTGATGGTAGAATCATTGAACATGCAAGTTTCACAGGAACAATTTATCCGGTCTGGAACTATAAATATATTGAGAAGGAGATACTTTCACATGGGGATTATGATGAAAGTAAAATAGGACAATATTCAACAGATGGTGGTAAAACATGGCAAGAAATTGGACAATTCACAACACTTCAAGTAAGATGTGGTGATAAGATAGAGGTATATGCAAATGAGTTCTTGTATGGATGTGAGGGTATTATAAATAAACCTTCGACAGATGACTTTACAATCACTTACAATCTTTATGATCAGTTCTCAGGAGAGTTGTCATATTCTTGTATATTCAAAGTTGACAGTAATATAAATAAAGAAAATGGAACTATAAAGAAATTAGTATTCAATACTAATAATTATACAAGTTTCGTCCATGTTGATAGTCAAAATCTTATTGATATAATTGAAACGAATATTGAGCGTCATGTAACTTTTGTGGGTTACAATGATGGCAATCCTGTGGAAAAAACATTTGGCTCAATCAGTGTTCCAAATATGAGTAAAGAGCATTACAACTTCTTGGGTTGGAGTGTAAAAGCTGACAAGTCAGGTGATTTGGTTCAAGCGGGAAGCAATTTGTCGATTGATAACTTGACAATATTCCCAGAAGCAATTTGGCCAGAGGATATAAATGAAAATTCATATATTGAGATCAAACTTTATCCTGTATGGCAAGCACATAAATATACTCTTGAATATAGTTACACAGCTGGAGCTTTAGATTCAAGTTATGACAAGTCTAATTTGGCGAGTGTTGAAGTTGAATACGCTCCAGGCAAGGTTATTGAACTTGTTAGTCCAACATATGGCAAAGGATATACATTCGAAGGCTGGTGGATGCCAGATGCTTCATCTATGGGTACAACATTTGCGCTTGATGATTATCTTGAAGGCTTGGCAGATGGCGATCTGTTAATGGTTACTGAGAATGTGTGTAGAGATATTTCATTGTCTATTGATGCTACGCTTTCACCACAAGAAATTGAACTTGGCGAAGTAATTTTCGCTGGCTCAGAAAATTCAGTCAGCACGTACTTGCATCATAGTTCAGGTGGAAACATATTGTTTGACTTTACACAAGGCTATGATGATGTGAGATATGATATGGGTGTAGCATTTGGCTTGCCTGGTGTGAGACAAAATTATACACTT
>JAFVPU010000187.1 GCA_017505165.1 Clostridia bacterium | reverse complement strand
TTTGGTTCTTGATTGATCAATTTGGATTTGAAATTGAAGATATCAGTGAAATTGTGTTATTTACAAAACATTTGGCATTTGAGAATTTCGTGAATGATTGTATGTCAAGACGACAAGAAGCAATGGTGGAGAAAAATAAATTGGTCGATAAACACAACAAGAATATGATGAATTCAAGTTATGGTTATGATTCAATGAGAACAGATAGTTACAATTCAACCAAATTCGTTACAAAGAAAGGTGCTGTCAAAAGTCACAGATCTCCTTATCACGTTGACACAATTCACATCAAAGATGACAGATATTTGTCAGTTGTAGCAAAACAATCATATGAAATTGATACCCCATTACAATGTGCATTATTTACATTGGACAATGCAAAAAATTGGTATTTGAATTTCATTTACAACTTCATGCACAAATGTCTGGATATGGATCGAATTCATTTTGTCGAAGGGGATACTGATTCACAGTATTGGGCAGTCTCCGGCAACGAATCTGATGATGAAACGCAAGCATTTCAGTATGTGATAAAAGATGAACAATTCTACAATGAAAATGTATTCAAATGGTTACCATATGATTTCTATTGTACAGATGAAAGATACAGACCACAATTGGAAAGCAAAACAGAACAAATCAAACATGAAAAGAAATTATTGGGATGTGCAATTGAGAAACAGGGATTCAATATTGTGGCACTTGGTCCAAAATGTTACACCACATGGGGAAAACGAGATGATGCAGAGGAGAAAATATCAATGAAAGTGAAAGGAGTTTCATTAGGAACAAACAAACATATCACGACAGATAGTTATGTTGAAATTCTCACCAAACAGAACAAAATAGATGGTACAAATTATCTCCTTCAATATCGACGCATTGATCAAACGGTTCAGGAAGTCTCCAATGAAACTCGAGTAAAATTAAGATTATCTGCATTAGAAGAACAGTACAAACAATTGTTACAACAAGAAGATGAATCTGCATTTTTCAAAGCACAAAAATATAGTTTGGAACAAGAGATCTCTGAATTGAAAACAATCATTGAACAAAAAGCATGGAAAGAATATTCTCCAACGAATGTGTACAAATATTGTCGTTTGAAATTGAATAAGATTGCATTAACTGGAGTTCACATTAAAATGAAAGTTAATGATGATCAATGTCAAACATGTACACCATTGTATATGAAAGTTACAGAGAGTGATGATGGCTACATTCCTTGTTCAATTTGCAAACAATGGCTTGAAGAAGACAGCAGTTATGTGTTCACACCGGAGTCATTCTGTAAGAAAATCACAATGTTCGACGAAGATGACGACGAATACGGAGAATATTTAACTTACAATCCAAAAGTTCCAATGTATTTGCGATTCCCCTGTCGTCATTATGAGAAACATTCTGATTATCAATTGAATGAGAAAGATGTGGTAAAACACATCACTGGTTGTGCATTGAATGTGTCAATTTCACCATTTTGTATTGTTGATTTCGATATTGACAAATCTTTGACTGCATATCAACGAAAGAATATTTATGATTACATTATTGAGCGATACAATTTGAAAAATGGAATAGTCAAGACAACTTCAGGTGGAATTCACTACTACCTGCGTGCTGACGCCGCTCCAAAATGGTACTTAGAAAAGGCACGACACATCAAAGCATTCTCAGCAAAGGGTTACGACATTGACGTATTCATTGCCGACAAACATCATGGAGTTAGTTGGGTCATTTGGCCAGGAAGTAAAGCACATACTTCTATTGGAATTGGAATGTATAGCAAGATTGGAAATTGGAGTTACAAAGATTTGGAGAATTTCTCTGATTTTGACAAGAGATTCACACAAATTGAACGTTGCAAATTGGTCCCATTCAAAGCAATTGAAGATGACAGCGGAGAGAGGCTATTGTTAAAGAGTTTTGAAAAATTAGGCGTCGGCCTCCAACCGAAAATTGGTAGAAAGGTAAAAGCTCCCGAGGACCCCAAAACATTGAATTGGAATGTTCTTGAGGAATTGAGAGGAAAGACATTGCATGGTCATGGCAAATGTTCATTGTTCAAATTGTTGAGAATATTATCGTTCTTTGATGATGATACGTATTTCAAAGCGAGAGAATGGGTTTGGCAGAATTGTACGTTGACGGCGAATGCTGAAAAGTCAGTTGAAAATTTAACTGTTGACGTATTCCGAGTTAGATACAAATGCAACTCGGGAAATTCTGAAATGCGACGTTTCGTCAAAACTATGTTGGAGGAACAACAGTAATTGACGTTTTATTTTTGACGTTTATTTTCCATTCAAAATGAGTAAAAATAACAAACCAATTGTAATCGATTTAGAACCCAAGTAGACACCGTCGGTTCGGTTCCAAACTCC
>JAFVPU010000186.1 GCA_017505165.1 Clostridia bacterium | reverse complement strand
TCAAGTATCATAATATTTTGAGGTTTTATATCTCTATGAATAATGCCATAGTTATGGCAAGCTTCTAAACCATTGATAATTTGTTTGTAAATACTAACAACTTCATCAACCAAAAGATAATGAATATTCAATCTAGAAATTAACATCTTTTTAGTATCATCCAACACATTCATATTTGGATGAATTCCAAAGACATTATAGAATGTCTTTCCTCCAATTAAACTGCATAACATCCACGAAAACCCAATAACAATAGATTTTTCATTATTCAAAACGAAATTCTTTATTTCAGTTGATTTGCCAGATCCTGGAGGACCAATAATAAGTCTTATCTTCATTTATTTTTATCAAGATTGAAAATGTCAAATTTGGCAAAACTATATAATATGGCACCATCAAGATTGCATGCCATCTATGGTGGTGGATCTTTGATCCACCATGAAGAGGAGGAATTTGCAATTCCTCCTGAAAATTCTCCGGAAGAATCAAAAGTGGATAATCTTTCAGATTCTCCGGAAGAATCTGAGATTCTTCCTAATAAATCAGAAAGTCAGGATCAAGAAATAATCATTCCATCATCTGACGGTGGCGATTCAAAAACAAACAAAGAGGAGGAATCTGTGATTCTTCATGAAGAAGAATATGTTAATCCTATGGAAAAGGAAGAACCAGAGGTTCTTCCTAATAAATCAGAGATTCAAAATCCAGAAATAATCGATCCATTAGTTGACGGTGGCGATTCAAAGTCCAACAAAGAGGAACCAGAGATTATTACGGAGAATCTCTCAGATTCTCCGGAAGATTCTCCATTAAATGAAGTAGATAGATTGTTTGCTAATTTAACTGGAGGATCAACAAATAATAATACTAATTCTTCTGATTATATTTATAAGCTTATTGAGCCAGAAGATTTAAGACTATGGTTATATGATGAGCAATTGCAGATGTCTAACGATGTCAGTGGTGGTGCGGAAAATGATGATCAATCAAATAATTCGCACATGAGATCAAGTCCTTATTATAGTGAATTCCAAGCACTTATTGATGGTCTAATCTAAGACGGAAAATCTATGATTTTCCACCTTCTTAAATATATCATGCTGTGCTTTGATATAATAAATCTTTGTATAAATTTAATTATTGTAGTCTTAACTATAATAGCTATTTGGCTATTCTGCAGAAAAAGTGAGGGATATACTCTTCGATCACCAATGTTGATTGAAACACCGCCGGTCACTTTATATAAAAGAGAATTAGAACCAATTGGTTCTGCTCGTGATTTTGTTGGAAAAAAAGTCGCAGAAATGAAGAAAATAGAAAATCCAGATCATATTCCACAAGGCGTCGATCAAAGAGGAACTCAAGCATTATATCAAGCCATTGAGAATTCAACTGGTCCAGAATCGACATTTGTGCAAATGCATGATCCAATAGTTGTTGAGCCAACAAGAGCGACTTGGAATAAATTAGATAAATCAAACTATTTAGAAAACAAAGGCATTGAAAATCCAGCAAGTTATGATTTGGCTTACTTAGATAATGATAATCCCGTTGCTTATAAACTCATGCCTTATATGAATGTCAATGAATATGGAAGAATTGGTAATAATCCATATCAACAAACTATATCAGCATATGGAAATTTAGGTCCAAAATCGCCATTAACTAAATTTATGAATAATAATGGCTTCAATTCTCAATCAAAAAATAATGAAGGACTTAATCAATTATTAAATGGTGCTTCCGTATCAATTGAAAGCAACACAAGCATTGATGATTTGAATGGCTATGATAACACAAATGTTTTGTATAAAGGCGTTTCAAACCTATTCAAAGCAAATCTCTGAAGCGAATCAAAGATTCGCTTTTAAATTATTATTGCCGAATCAATAACTCTTTCAATTAGTTGTTGGCGATTTTCAGGATCGCCAATAAATATTGAATTTTTTGCATCAAAATTCGCAAATCTCATAACAAAATTGGTTGCATACATAACTACTTCGCTGAAATATTTATTCCATTCTTCGGTTTTGCCAAATAAAACAACCAATTCATTGATAAATGATCTGAAATCATTGACCTTATTATGATTATGGAAATATTCATCAAGCCAATTATTATATTGGAAAGTATTTATTGCATAAATTTCATCAATTTCAGCATAGTCCAAATTATAATTGAATAGTTCTTCTAATATTGATAAATCAAAGATATTTATTTCATTAACATTCCAAAGAAAAGTAAGTAATGAAGCAAGATTCATATC
>JAFVPU010000185.1 GCA_017505165.1 Clostridia bacterium | reverse complement strand
TTTACTTAGAGTTAATTGTTATTAAAAGTCGTCATCAAGATCGAACAAGTTACCAGCGCCGAGAGCATCCTCATTTGGATCATAAATTGCTTCGAAATCAGCGCCAAGATCGTCATCTTCACTTGGAAGTTCTTCTTCCATGTTTACTTCAACTTCTTCTTGAGTTTTCTTTCTCTCTGATCTAATATCAACAAGATCTCTGTCATCTTCGATCAAATCTTTGAGACCGATTTCTTGCTTGTCCTCAGTGAGAACCTTGAATGATTCTGGGATACCTGGTTCAGTCACGTTTTCATTCTTAACGATTGATTCATATGTCTTCACACGACCAACAGTGTCGTCTGACTTAACTGTAAGCATTTCCTGAAGCATGTTTGCAGCACCATAGGCTTCGAGTGCCCAAACTTCCATTTCACCAAATCTTTGTCCACCGAATTGTGCTTTTCCTCCGAGTGGTTGTTGAGTTACGAGTGAATATGGTCCAGTTGAACGAGCATGCATCTTATCATCAACGAGATGGTGAAGTTTAAGCATGTACATATAACCAACTGTTGCTCTGTTTTCAAATGGTTCACCAGTTCTTCCGTCATAGAGTTGCATCTTTCCATCCTCTGGGAAACCGTTTTGTCTGAAGAGTTCTTTGATATCTTCTTCTTTTGCACCATCAAATACAGGTGTTGCAATCTTCCAATCAAGAGCCTTCGCAACAAATCCAAGGTGCATTTCAAGAAGTTGTCCGATATTCATACGAGAAGGAACGCCGAGTGGGTTCAAAATGATTTGAATTGGAGTTCCGTCTGGAAGGAATGGCATATCTGCTTCTGGAAGAATTCTTGATACTACACCCTTGTTTCCGTGACGACCAGACATCTTGTCTCCGACACTCATCTTTCTCTTTTGCGCGATATAAACACGAACAAGTTTGTTTACGCCAGTTCCAAGTTCATCTTTGTTTTCACGAGTGAACACTTTGACATCAACAACGACACCGCCCTCACCATGTTGAACACGAAGAGATGTATCACGAACCTCACGAGCCTTTTCACCAAAAATGGCACGAAGAAGTCTTTCTTCTGGAGTGAGTTCAGTTTCTCCCTTTGGAGTAACTTTACCAACAAGGATATCTCCAGGCACAACTTCAGCACCAACACGAATAATACCATTTTCGTCAAGATCGTGGAGTGCTTCTTCACCAAGGTTTGGAATATCTCTTGTTATATCTTCAGGTCCAAGTTTAGTGTCTCTTGCATCAATTTCATATTCTTCAATATGAACAGAAGTCAAAACATCATCTTGAACGAGTTTTTCTGAAATCAAAATAGCATCTTCGAAGTTGTATCCTTCCCATGGCATGAAGGCAATCAAAATGTTCTTTCCGATCGCAAGTTCACCATTCTTTGTTGCTGGACCATCGGCAAGGACATCACCCTTCTTCACTTTTTCACCATGTGAAATGATTGGTTTCTGGCACATACATGTACCATTGTTTGAACGAACGAATTTTGTGAGGTTGTAAACATCTTCACCATCGTCAGTCTTGATGATAATCTTGTCAGCAGAAACATATGACACAATACCATCATTCTTTGCAGTAACAACCGCTCCAGAGTCAACAGCAATCTTGTGTTCAACTCCTGTTGCAACGATTGGAGATTCAGTCTTCAAAAGAGGAACAGCTTGTCGTTGCATGTTTGAAGCCATCATCGCACGAGTAGCGTCGTCGTTTTCGATAAATGGAACAAGAGTTGTTGCAATAGATACAAGTTCCTTTGGTGAAACGTCAATCATATCAATTTGAGCTCTTGGAAGCTCGATAATCTCACCTTGCTTACGACAAATAACTGTGTTA
>JAFVPU010000184.1 GCA_017505165.1 Clostridia bacterium | reverse complement strand
GATGGTAGGAAAAGAAGTTATGGAACTTCATTACAAACAGTTAGTTGGACTTTATCCTTTAACTCAAACCGAACATGAATTGGTGCATAATCAATACCTGTTCATACCTACAGATAAAGTCTTTGGTAGATATGATTTATTTGTTTCTTTATATCAGCCATTCATAGATCCAGAACTATTGGATACTTTGGCAGATATTGAAGAATATAGTAAATTATATAACGAAGAAAAACAAAGAGGATTGTTATCTATGTCAAGCATTTATATCGATCCTAATGGAGCATATCCATTACCTTTATTTGATAGTCTTAAAGAGAAAATGTCTGCTAGAATTGATCTGATAAAAAGCAATTACTATATCCTACCAACTTTACGAGATGATCTTAGAAATAATACACTTATTGAACAGCATACTGAAATGGAGACTGTTCCTCCTAATTTAGTACCTGCTGTTAAATTCTTCTAGAAGAAGAATTATTAATTTGAAAGGAAGGTAATTATCTATGATTAATGATAGCCTCATTGAGATGGATTTACTTGAAAATAGCTTTCTTGAAGAGAGTGAAGAAGTGGAAACAGAAATCAAGATTCCTGCGGTTGAAGTAAATGCAGACCCTGCGCATGAAGCAGAGCCTGATGAAGTACCTCCGGTAGATATCAATACAGTAGAAGATAAATTCGAAGAAGATATCGAATCCAAAGGCGCTGCTCATATTGTAGCTATGAAATCAGATCCTCACAATGTTCCTGTTATAAGAGACGTTGAAGAGAACAAATACTACATTGACGCGAGAGATCTTTGCGCATATATGGAATGTAGCTTAACAATCGATCCTGTCGATGCAATGAATAATATTGCCGAAGCTATGATCGAAGAAGGTGCAAATGTAACACCTGAAAATCTGTATGTTGTTGGAGCTTCACACGATATTGAGACACGTCTCAATGAATGTGGCGTTCTTCTTGAAATTAGCGCAAAAAATGTGGATATTACAAAAGTGGGTACAAAATTCGATGCACTTTCAAAAATTATCTACAACAAAGTTAAAAAGGTAGAATTCCCGACATCTACAGCATATACACAGGAGGCTGATCGTCTTCGTGGAGCAAAAGAAGATGCTCAGAATGAGTTAAAAGATATTAAATCTGGTAAGAAAATGACTGCAGAAAAGATTAAGGTTGGACTTATCAAATGTCTTAAGAATTATGTAAGATTACTTCCTGCATATCTTTTAACATCTGGAGCAGTTGCGGTATCCACAAACGCATTGGCAAAAAGTGCTATCAATTCAATATTCAGCATGTCTGAAAATGATATGAAGAAAATCAAAATTGCTGGAATTGGTAGCGTTGTAAGTACAGCCGCATATTCAATCACATCTTTCTGTAATTTTATAAAAGATGTGATCGACATAGCTAGCGTTATCACAGATTATGAAAAAGTAATCAATGATTACATTAAACATCTCGATCGTCTTATCGATTTATACGATTCAAAAGCAAAAGAAGCAAAAGCAAACGGTAAATAATTATGATTTTTAATAATCACGATTATAACTATAACTTTTTTGAATCTGGGTATCACCATATTTGTAAATGTAAATCAGACCCTCACAACGTTCCTGTTGTGAGGGATTCTGGTATATATTATATTCATTCTGATGATATCGATACATATATGGAATACTCAATGATCGAAGATCCTATATATGCTATAAGTAATATTGTCTCTGCTATCAAAGAAGATACAATGGATGATATAAAATTAGTAATAGTTGGATCTAATTCATATAATGATAGATTGATCGAGTCTAATGTATTGCTTGAACTTAATGTAAAAGATTGGTCAGCATCAAATGCCGCATCTACCATAAATATTGCCATAGGAAAAATGGTAAACACTATTAATGGACACAAAAATCCTACTATTTCATCATATGATAAAGAAATAGAAAGATTAGAAAAACTTGTATCCAAAATAGATGATGAGATCAAATCCATAATGAGCAAAAAGAAGAAAGCATCCAGTGTTGTATCATTCTTTATAGCAACAACGGCAACTCATGCTGTAAGCTATTTTTCAACAGGAGTAATATCCAGTATTTTCGGTAAAACAATCGAAGTAGAAATGAATAAAAGAGCTGATAAGAAAAACAGTAATACTTCTTTTGGTAAGGTTTATAATAAATTTTACGAAAAGAAGGAATATCCGTCTATGCAGCAAATAGCTAAAAATGCTATAAAAGTAAATGCTGTAAAAGCAGTATTTTTAAGTGCTGTAAATGCTGGATTATTATCAGCATCTGCTATGATAGATTACAATAATACTTTGAAAAAATACAAAGCTCAGACTTTAAGTCTTATCGATAATTTGGAACATAGAAAGAAAGAAATTCAACAAAAAGAAGGTAAGTAATATGGCATTAAATTTCAACCTGAAATCTGTTCTTGAAACAGCAGCTCAGTGTGAAAAAGATCAGTTCACTGCATCTATTGATGACGTGTTATCTGCAAATGATCTTGAAGAGATCGTTGATAAAGCTTGTCCGATTACAGGCGATATCGCTAATGCTCTTAAAGAAGCTGCTGGCAATCCAGAGAACTTAAGAATTGTAAGAGATTCTAAGAATCCAAGCCAGTACTACATGGATTACAATGAGTTCGTTAATTTCTGCGAAGCAAGAACTTTAACACCAGATTGTGCTGTAAGAGTAATCGCTGAAGCTTACAATGCTATGGGTGTTTCCATGGATCATGAAAATATTCATATTGTATTCCCTGAGGCTTCTGTATTAAAAGAAGCATGTGCTTGCACTAAAGAGAATAAGATTGGATATTCTGCTGATGTGACATGGTCTTCTAAACTTCTTAAGAATTGTATTAACGTTGGCATCCCGACAAATACAATGTATCCTAAGAAGAAAGATGATATCACAGAGAAGAACTCTGCTGAAATCCCTGGTGGTACAGAAGAAGTAGAAGAAAACTAATTCTTAAATATAAATGGGAGTGCGTTGATTCGCACTCCTAGTTTATATTTTTACATCATAGTAATTACTATCAAAGGAGAGAATAATATTATGGCTATATTTGTTGATAGAAATTGTATCGATGAATCTTTCATATATGAATCTTTTGAAGATATGAACGATTTAAACCTTCAGGCTTATAATGAGGTATACTTCGGAGATTCTACTATTGAACCCATTCTTGATGCATTTTCAAAATTCAGAAAAACATGGGTAGGAAAACCTTTTAATCTGAAGATTAACTATGATCCTAACCTCTTAAAATTCAACAGATTGATTGAAAATAAGTTTGGATTCTATCGTTTCTCATTAACAATTGATCCTACCATGGATCTTAATGCTTATATGATGAACGTGGAATTTATGTCTGACACAGATCTTTCATCTGTTGGAAAAAATCTTGTTGTAAAAGATGGTCACGGATTTAGATATTCCAAAGATTCCGGCATAAGCGCATTAGCTTGCGTATTCTATGGATTATTATGTGATGGAAGATTCTCTGATAGAGAGATAATCGCGGTATTGTTACATGAGATTGGTCATACATTTACATTTGCTGTATTAAACAGAAATGGCGAAATGCTCACAAGAGCAAAAGCTGCATTTTGTAGAGT
>JAFVPU010000183.1 GCA_017505165.1 Clostridia bacterium | reverse complement strand
ATCTCATAATTTTTCCTTTGAAGATATATTAACATAAAAAAATAAAATTGTAAATCACTGAGTGTTAAAATACAATTATGTGTAAAATTACAAATGAAGCAATGATAAACTAAGGGTATAAGATATTTTATTCGTTTGACATAAAAGAGTATTTGTGATAGCATATTTTCAACGAAAGATAAGGAGTGTATGAATGAAAAAGTTTTTGATAAGTGTATTTAGCCTTGTTTTGTTAGTGCTCATGCCTTTTTGTATTGTTACAACTGGGGTTGTATGACAGATAAAGAAGATTCATATGAACAATCTAAAGGTCCAACTCAAGCAGAAATGTTCGCAACTGTGAGAGATTTTATGATTTCAGAAAAGGAATACACCGGTGCTTTTACGGTCAACATGTCAGTATTTGAATATGTTGATAATAAAGAAGAATTGAGTTCCAGAATGATTGCTTCCTATGACATAGATGAAAGAAAATTTTCATACAGAAGTTTTGAGCCTACAGAATCTGGAAATAGCCAAGAAGTTTATTGTAATTTCTATTTGGAAGAAAACGGGAAAAATATTATATATGAATATGGCGAAGATTGGTATAACTACCAATACAATTATGTTGGTGATGACTATTTTGACTATTTTGCAGAAAATGATTTTAGTGGGCCGTATACATACTTGATGCCTTTTGATGAAAATGTTAATACTCTTTCAGATTATGCTAATAATTATTTAGATAATATAGGCGAATTTAGTTCAGAAGATCAAATAGAAAAACAAAGTTCAATAAAATTTGAAGACGGAAAGTATATTATCAATTTGATCTTTACAGTAACCAATGAAAGAATTTCTGGGGAAGCTATTGCTGAATCAAACATAATTATTGATATTGAGAATAAGTACGTTGAAGAATATATTACGACTTCATCAACTTATGAGTCAGATGAAGGAACTGTAACTGACAAAAATTCGGGAAAGGCTACATATGTTCACGAATATGATTCGTCAATAGATATGACTCTTGTGGAAAAATCCACAATGAAAGACATAGAAAATATTAAAACTTCAATCGAATATTATATTGATGGGGACTATTATGAATCTGGTGATCCAACCGAATTTGGAACTGAAATAACTCTCGAAGATTGCAAGAGAGAAAATACAACAAGAAGTATTTGGTTTATGGATTCTGAATGTACCATACCATGTACATTAACAACTCAACCTTCGTATGATTTGGAATTGTATGCAAAATCTATTCCTAATGATGGATACTATTTATTGAAGGTAGGACAAGGTTTTGAAACCGGTTACGAATGGGTTTATGAAGTAAAAGTCCTTCCAATTTTAAACAATGATATTTCACAATATATTACATTTGTGGACACAAATGAATATGTTTCTTCCGATGAAGCTGATGAATATAATTACGAGTGGTTTATAGGTGAAGGAAATTATTCTCTTACATATAATTATAAAGTTAAAATAAATGGCATTGAAGTTAATTCAAATACATACAACTTTTTGTCAGCAAGAACATATTTTATGGAAAGAGAATTGGTAAGTATATCTGGAGTGAAATTGGCAGACTAATAAAAATAGAAATACTTGGGATATTTTCCAAGTATTTTTTATGCTGAATTTAATAAAGTTTAATTTTTTATTTGTGATTTTGTGATGAAAGTGTTAATATATTCATATTATTGATGATGAAAAGTTTTAAGGAGAAAGCAAGTGAAGAAATTGATTGTTGATGGAAATTATGTTGCAAGTAATATTGCGTATATGTTCAATGATGTTGCAATGATTTATCCAATCACTCCAAGCAGTCCTATGGCAGAGAATTGCGACAAATTTGCTGTTGAAAACAAAAAAAATATTTTTGACAACAAACTTTTAGTTAGACAAATGCAGAGCGAAGCAGGAGTTGCTGGTGCATTGCATGGAAGTTTGATCAGCGGAAGCAAGACTACAACTTTCACTTCAAGCCAAGGATTGCTTTTGATGGTTCCAAATATGTACAAGATTGCAGGAGAAGGCCTACCAACAGTTTTTTATGTCGCAGCGAGAACTGTGGCGAGTCATGCGTTGAGCATATTTTGTGATTATAGTGATATATATGCGTGTATGAAGACAGGTTTCAATATTGTGAGTTGCTCAAGTGTGCAAGAAGTCAATGATATGGCAATTGCTTGTGAATTGGCTAGTGTAAAATCAAAGATTCCTTATATATGTTTCTTTGATGGATTCAGAACAAGTCATGAACTCAACGCAGTAGAAGTGAGTGAACTTGAAGATATCAAAAAGATTGTCAATTTTGGTGAAATCAATGGTTTCAAAAATAGAGCAATCAATAACCATGAACCTTTTGCAGTGGGAACAAATCAAAATCCAGATGTTTTTATGCAAAATAGATTTAAAACCTTGAAAAGATACGAAACGGCAATTGATGATTTCAAGTCGGCTATGAATAAGCAAAGTGAAATAACAAATAGATTCTATGACACAATTGAATATATTGGTGATAAAAATGCGAAAAATGTTGTAGTTTCTATGGGTAGCGTAACAGATGTTTTGGCTCTTGCAAAATCTCAATACAAAGGTAAAGTGGGAATAATCAAAGTAAGGTTACTCAAGCCATTTGATGAAAAAACATTTGTTGAGAAGTTGCCGAAAGGGGTGAAGAATATCACTGTTTTGGAACGTAATCTTGATGTGAATGGAACAGATACTTTGACATCCATGGTGCAAGTTGCACTTCAAAAGAATAAGATCAATGCAAGTTGCTATACTGGAGCATTTGGACTCGGCGGAAAAGAATTTACTCCAGATATGGCGATCGCTGTGTTTGAAAATATGAAAAAGAGCAAGAAGAATAATTTCTCGGTTGGAATTATTGATGATGAATGTAACACAAGTCTTGAAGTTAAAGATACATATATTGAAAATAATACCGATTTTAGTATGCGAGTTTATGGACTTGGCAGTGATGGTAGTGTGAGTTCGGTCAAGAGTATTATCAAAATTCTTGGTGAAGATACAGAGAAGTTTGTTCAAGGGTATTTTGACTATGATTCAAAAAAATCAAGCTCTCTCACTATTTCACATGTGAGAATGAGTGATAAGCCGATTAATTCACCTTTCAATCCAAGGAAAGTTGATTTTGTTATGTGTAATAATGAAGGATTTATTGAAAAATATGATATAACCGATTGTTTGAAAGATAATGGCACATTACTCATAAATACCAACTATTCTATGGAAAAACTCAATATTGAGATGAAGAATAAACTCAAAAGTGATATCAAGAGAAAAAATATTAATGTTTATACAATTGATGCAAGCAAGATTGCTTACGAGTGTGGTCTTGGTGGAAAAATCAATACTATAATGCAAACAGCAATGTTCAAAATCGCAAACCTTTTGTCTATTGATAAGGCAATGAAAAAGATTAAAGACATGGTTGAATTAATCTATAGCCGAAAAGGTGAGAAATTATTAAAAGCCAATTACAAAGCAGTGGAAAGTGTATATAAAATCGAAAAACTTGACACTTCAAAATTGGAAATAAATGATTGTGAAGTTTGTAAGTGTTGTGTTGATAAATATTATCAAGATATTATTCTTCCAACGAATCTGCAAAAAGGTAATGATATTCCTTCATCACTTTTTGACGAAAGCGGGAAAATGCCAATCGCTACTTCAAAATATAACAAGCGTTCAATTCCAACGCAATTGCCAGATTGGATAAGCGAAAAATGTATTCAGTGCGGACGTTGTACAATGATGTGTCCGCATGCAGCAATAAGACCAATTATATTTGATAAAACAAAGAAAGTTCCGATTGAATTTGAGAGCAAAAAAGCATTCTTGCAAGATGGCAATTATAGGTTGCAAATAAATCCATTAGATTGCACTGGTTGCGGAGTATGTAGTGAGGTTTGTCCTGTCAAGGCTCTCATTATGACTGAGACTGAGAAGATAAGAGCTAGGGAGATTGAAAACGAAAAATTTGCTCTAACAATAAAAAACAAAGCAGAATTTGGTTTTGATTCGGTAAAAGACTTGCAATACAAAAAACCTTATTTTGAGTTTAGCGGAGCATGTGCTGGTTGCGGAGAGACTCCTTATGTCAAACTTGCAACTCAACTTTTTGGTGATAGGATGTTGATCGCTAATGCGACTGGTTGTTCGTCAATCTATGGTGGAACATATCCAACTTGTCCTTATAGTAAAGATAATGACGGTTTTGGACCAAGTTGGGCGAATTCGCTCTTTGAAGATAATGCTGAGTTTGGTTATGGTATATCGATTGCAAGAAAAAATGAGAGAAACAACTTTATTGAAAAATTAAAGACAAAGAAGTTTAATAAAAAAATCAAAGATATGCTCGTTCGTTTCTTTGAAAATACTGAAAATCATGAGTATAACAAGCATTTGATACTCAGACTCAAAGATTATTTCAGGGATAAAGACTTGAAAGGTAATGAAAAGTATTTGTTTGATAATTTGTCTCTTATAACAAGTCCTAGTGTGTGGATATTTGGTGGAGATGGTTGGGCTTACGATATCGGCTTCGGCGGACTTGATCATGTCGTTGCAAGTGGAGAAAATGTGAATATCTTGATTCTTGACACTGAGGTATATTCCAACACTGGAGGACAGACAAGCAAATCAACTCCAAGAGGAGCAAGTGCGAAGTTTAATCTATCTGGAAAAGAAACAAAGAAGAAAGATCTCGCAAGTATGCTCATGACTTATAAAAATGTATATGTTGCGAGTGTGGCCATGGGGGCAAATCCTGATCAATGTCTGAGGGCTTTCACTGAGGCAGAGAAGTTTAATGGTCCAAGTGTGATTATTGCTTATGCTCCATGCATCAATCATGGATATGATATGAGATATAGTCAAAATCATTCTTTCGATTCAGTGAAAAGTGGATACAATACTTTGTTTAGATATAATCCAGAATTGAAAGAGCCAATGCAGATTGATAGTTTTGATCCAACAATGAATTATTCGGATTTTGTTGAAAATGAAAATAGATTTGCGATACTGAATAAGGTGAACAAAGACAACAAATCAAAGTTGTTCAAGCAAAGCGAAGTAGATGCAAAAGAGAGAAGACAAAGTTAT
>JAFVPU010000182.1 GCA_017505165.1 Clostridia bacterium | reverse complement strand
TGAAGTTTGGGTACAAGCAAATGGCAAAAAACACTTGATGCGTGGAAATGGCAGAGTTACTCTTTCTGAAGTTATTGACTGCGAGCCAACAAGTCTTGGAATTTATGAAGATGTTTACTATCCTGTACTAAAACAAATTCTTCAAGATGAGAAAGATCACGAAAAGCGTCTTGCTCTTATAAAAGAACACGCTAAGGATCTTGTAATTACTACACTTACTATGGACGATATTTTAGCGACAGTTTCATGCTATCTTGATGTTATGGAAGGACTTGCTGGAATTGATAAGATCGAACACCTTTCAAATAAGAGAGTTGCAACTGTAGGCGAACTTACTTGCAACGAATTTAGAAAGGGTGTCACAAAACTTTCTACAAATGTAAAAGAAACCTTGCAAGGACGCGAATTTGTTGAAGTTACACCTTCTCAAATCATGAATCCTAAAGCAGTAAACAAAGCGTTAAGAGATTTCTTCTCTCAATCACAATTGTCACAAATCATGGATCAAAAGAATCCTCTTTCTGGAATCACTCAGAAACGCCGTGTTTCTGCTATCGGACCTGGAGGTATTAAGAAGGAAAGAGCTGATCCAGAAATTCGTGATATTCACTTCACACACTATGGAAGAATTTGTCCTATCGAAACTCCAGAAGGACAATCAATTGGTCTTTTAAATACTCTTGCAACTTATGTAAGAGTAAACGACTATGGCTTCCTTGAAACTCCATATAGAGTTGTAGACAAAGAAAAGGGTGTAGTTACTGATAAAATTGTTTACAAAATGGCTGATGTTGAAAACGATTGCTATATTGCTCAGGCGATTGAGCCACTTGACGAAGAAGGCCATTTCATAAATAAACACATTATCTGCCGTCATGGAGCAACAAATGTTGATGTATCTCCAAGCAAAGTAGATTATATGGATGTATCTCCAAAACAATTAATTTCAGTTGCTACAAGTTTGATTCCATTCGTAAACGGCGACGAAGCAAACCGTGCCCTCATGGGTGCAAACATGCAACGTCAGGCTGTACCTGTTATTCGTCCAGAAGCCCCTGTTGTTGGTACAGGTATGGAAGGTGTTGCTGCTCGTGACAGTGGATGCGTATTCCTTGCTAAACGCGCTGGAAAAGTAAGTTATGTTTCTGCAGATGAAATAAGAGTGCTTACTGAAAAAGGCGATGAAGATATTTACTCACTTACTAAATTTGCAAAAGCCAATGATGATGTATGCTTTAATCAACGCCCATGTGTTGTAAAAGGTGAACAAGTAAGTGAAGGAGATGTGCTTACAGATGGCTATTCAACTGACAAAGGCGAACTTGCCGTTGGTAAAAATGTTCTTATCGGTTATATGAACTGGGAAGGACAAAACTTCGAAGACGCTATTCTCATCAATGAAAGACTTGTCAAGGAAGATGTTTATACATCAATTACACTTTATGATCATGAAATCAAGTGTAGAACAACTAAACTTGGTGATGAAGTAATCACTCGAGACATTCCAAACCTTGGTGAAGATGCTCTTAAAGATCTTGATGAAAATGGTATCGTAAGAATTGGTGCTGAAGTACATCCTAATGATATCCTTGTAGGAAAAGTTACTCCTAAGGGTGAAACAGATCTTACTCCAGAAGAAAGACTTCTTCGTGCGATCTTTGGAGATAAGGCAAGAGATGTAAGAGACACTTCTCTCCGTGTTCAACATGGAAAGGGCGGTGTAGTTGTTGATGTACAAGTATTCTCAAAGAAAAATAAAGACGAACTCGAGCCTGGCGTAAATATGATGGTAAGAGTTACTGTTGCTCAAAAGCGTAAGATTTCAGTCGGTGATAAAATGTCTGGTCGTCACGGAAACAAAGGTGTTGTTTCAATCGTTCTTCCAGAAGCAGATATGCCATTTATGGCAAACGGACAACCACTTGATATTGTACTCAGCCCACTTGGTATTCCATCTCGTATGAATATTGGTCAGGTTATGGAAGTACATCTTGGTCTTGTGGCTAAAACACTTGGCTGGAAGGTTGCTACTCCTGCTTTCGACGGTGCTACTACAGAAGACATTCGAGAACTTCTTCTTGAAAACAACTATCGTGAAGACGGAAAAATGCAATTATATGATGGCAGAACAGGTGAGCCATTTGACAACCTTACAACTGTCGGCGTAAAATATATGCTTAAACTCGAGCACATGGTTGATTCTAAGATTCACGCTCGTTCAATCGGTCCATATGCACTTATTACTCAACAACCTCTTGGTGGTAAGTCATTGTTTGGTGGACAAAGATTTGGTGAAATGGAAGTTTGGGCGCTTGAAGCATACGGCGCAAGCCATATATTACAAGAAATGCTTACAGTCAAGTCAGA
>JAFVPU010000181.1 GCA_017505165.1 Clostridia bacterium | reverse complement strand
CGTTTGAGTATATAATAATATGCGGGAGTTATGATCTTATGTTCACCCAGATCGATCCAAGCAGTATACAAGTAATTCAGAGATCTGAGAGTGATCTCTGAATTACAACATGGACATGTTTGACCGAGAATATCTTGACCTATGAACATACCACAATCACAACTATATTCAGTATCCATGAACCTAGATGAGTTTACGATCAGATCAGTGTTTACAGGTGAATACTGATCTTCTCTTTTGATCTTGAAACCGTTGTTCGTGATCATATCCCTGTAATACTCATGTTCAAGATTAATTCGTCCTAATTTCATTTCAGTTTCTCCTTGTGATTTATATAATCATCTCATTGATTCGAATAACTCAACAATCATGTCGAGTATTGACAGAGTCATTGCACCTGACTCATATATCAATGGAGTATTTAACAATGATGGATCATTGTGGTTAACGACAGTGTATGACGACAATACACATCTCATGATGTTCTCAACAAACACTTTTACATTCTTATCTGATAACAGATAATTTTTGAGATTGTTGAGTTTGATATATTTCTTGATACCATTCATATCCTTCGCTGTCAATGTCTTCGTTGTTTGCGTAACAGTCTTTCCCATCAATATATTGATAAGGGGATTTCCTATCGTATCTTCTTCAGTTAAACCGTATATATCCATTACAAGGTGACGGACATACAATAGAAGAATATACTTCTGGGACATTGATAGCGTGTTGGTTGATATGGATGAATGGAACTTATTGTACAGCACTGTGTCTATCAGTATCTTAGATAAGTCATTCATCATCGGTAAATTCTCAAGATAATAATCAACAGTTGTAGATAGATCATCATCAAGTTCCAGCATTATCTGTGCAATAATGATATTCAAATCTTTACACATACAAACGAATGATCCAGGATTAAATGATCTAATCGCTGATATTGGTGAATTAGAAGTAATTGTGTCAGACAGCAACTGTGCAGGGTCATCAGTGTTAACCAACGAATATCTCAGTTGTGCTTTACGGATTAAGAAGTTAGCGTTTGTTATCACCGACTTAATGAATCCAACACACGAGTACACAGGTCTTTTCTTAATCTTATCCCATTCTGATGCAAATGTCAACTTGATTAATCCATCACATAAGAGATTCTTTTGCATTGTATGCTGACAAATACTTGTTGAAGTAACACCATTGATAGCCTGCATATCAACGATATTTGCGTTTGATGAAATAAGTCTTTCAACCTGCTTGTGGACATAGTCATATATCAGTCGATACATGTTGGGGTTTATTTTGTTCATCGCATAGATATAGGCTTTCGCAAATAATCTATACATATCTTTTGGTGAGTTACCACTGATCATGATGAAGTGTTCAATGAACAAATGAAGCACTTTAGCCATAAATGAGACAATGAACATATCACGGAGAAAATCAACAGGGAACAATCCAACGACATCATCACCGACATCGTTTTCTTCAACCATTTTCTTAATCTTCTCAAATGTTCTCTCAGGGAATAATACATCATAAATATGCTGATAGTATTCCTCAAATGTCACAACCGTATACTGCTGTGAATCAGTGATATACTTAGCAACGAGCATTGATGTTAACAAATCATTGTCATCATCGTATAATGCTGTGAAGAAATTTATCTGTTCACAAATGAAGTTGTGTATCTCAACACGTTTGGTTCTCATCTGAAATAACTGTAATGCTGGATCAACAACATCATTGGGAAATAATGCCTCGAAGTTCACATGGATCTGTGAACCGAAATGTCTGATTATTATATCCTCCTGTAAAGGCTCCCATCTAATGAATCTAGTCTTTTTATAGACTCTTCCATGAAGTCCTTTTGGTAATCCATTATAGGGATAATCAGTACCATGTTGAGCGTTATATGTGTACGTTTCGTCAGGATCGAAAGTATACATCAACGTTCTATTAGTAAGATCTTTTTCTGCTTTCATTCACTCAGTCCCTTTCCTATATGATTATATAGTACCAGCTGAAATTATACTCGTATAACGCACTATTTTATTCTGCTCCATGAGTTGTTTGTCTATCTTATTCATAATAATGTCGCCGACATATAGGAAGTCATCCACTATTGTCAATGCGAATGGACTATCCACATCTAAACACTTTCTTATATTTTTAGGTGAAGCAGTTATATACGTCACATTTATATTATCTTTTAATACGGGGACGATATCCCCGTATGTATACTTTACTGGTACTTCGAATGTTTCTGCGAATTTTTTGATAATATCAGACTTTATGTCCGAATGAATAATTAAATTAGTGATACCATTTTTGTATGCTGTACCTAGAAGACGATATGCATAAAGGAAATTTGGTTGAAACAATTGAATTGATTCAGTATATTGATTTATGTCAAAATCAATATTAAACATCTTCTTTATCCATTCGCTAATATCTTCGTCTACCCGGTTAATGTATTTCATCAGGATGTCTTCAATTGACATCCCGATGAGCTCTTCATTATTTATGTTATTATCGCGAAGATATCTAACAGCATTAAATCCAGTCATTGATATTACATCTTCGAACTGGATTATGACACCACCTTTACCAATGAATGATAAATCAACCATTAGAACGGTGTGTCGTCATCTGATTCAGCTGATGAGAATTCTTCCGGGTCAAGTTTATTTCTCAGAGCCTTATTGTATCCAATCTCGATGAGCTTGATAAAATTGTTGAATCCTGCATGAACGTTTACTGAACCCACAGGTGTTGCCTCAAATGTAACTGCTGCTGAACCCTTAGCTGAAGTCTCAATAGAAACCTTGACTGATGTACCCGATCCATTAAACAGAATCTTGGAACCTCTCTTGGTATCCAATACCGCATTAATGTTGCTGAGATCATTGAGACGCACACCTTCAACTATAGCTCTTGCTTCTTCAACATTGAGAATGATTGAGGGGAGTTCGGTATTCATCTTCTGCTGGTAAACACCTGCTCCTGTTGAAGGATCCTTACCAATCTCAGTTTTGATTGTAATAATGATGAAGTAACCACCCTTTTCAGAGCTCCATATACCTACTTCAACGATACCACCGTTTGCATAGATTTTTTTACCGAGTCTGAAGTAACGCTTCTTCTTTTCTCCACCTCCCTGCTGATTATTGTAATTGCTGTTGTACTGGTTTGATTGAAAAGACATAATCAAAACCTCCCTTTCATATAAAGTATAAAATTGTTATTGAATATAACATCTTTATTATTCATCATCAGACTCACCGTAAGTCTCAATGATAGAAGCGATTGTAAAATACATATTTCGAAAATCATCTTTACCGATACTAAATGTTTCCGTTAATGCATTATCGAAATTATTTTCACATTCATCATATGTCGATGATATTTTTTCAACATCGGACTTAGACAATGTATCGATGATCTCAGGTAATATCGAAGCCTGAATCGTTAAATCATCGAATGATTTGTACTCAGTAATGTCAATACCCATTTGGCGTTTAATCGAATTCACTATGTTAGTCAATCGATTGATTGTATTCGACATTATGATTTTTTTGAACTTTAATGCTGGTGGTAGATGATCAGGTATATAATGAGCATACTCTCTGTCACTATATCAAGCATATTATTCATATTTTCAATAATGGTATTGAGATTTACCAACCATCCGAACGAGTCAGTGTATATCATAGAATAATTATCAGATTCCATCTCAGAAAACTGTTCACCTAAGTCATATGATACACCAGCATATTGTTCTAACCATATATACATTTCTTCAGTCATCATGACCCTCCTATATTAATTTATTTATTAAAATTGAATATTATCACCCCTCTCAAATTAATGATGTATATATTCAAATTAAATATACATCATTCTACTCGGAATCATTCCAGCTCTAGTATCCGGTGTTACGAGATCAAATAAACCGAATAACTGTTTAAATGGTGACAGAAGCTTATCTATTGCATACTCCTTATCAATACAAGCACCAATCCAATCTGGTATATGTTTATAGTGTTCAGGTAAACATATAACTGGATTATTTTTCTTCTTTTCATTGTTTATTAATGACATACGAAGAATCTCGCTTACATACGGAAGGTTTACATTCTTTTCCAACAGATCAAATGATAATGGTATTACTATAGCTCGATCCATTGGAGCAATCTCTTCATCAGGCATTAGATTATTCCATACTATCGTACCTCTCATCTGTGCGGGGAGTACTTTATTTGGATCATAATCATTTATATCCTTGACGGATAATACTTTATGCAATGATGTGTCGTGATCTACATTTCTCATCAGGTTGTCTCTTAATGCATAATACTCATCTAACAATGCACCAACATCAACATTATCAGATGTCAATATATATTTGTCATACAGACGAGTCATTATCGGTTCAAGGAATTCTGCCGAATCTCGCTTCTTAAATGATAATCCTGTTACAGATACGTCATGAACATCTCTTGGTTTTCCTTCTTGAACGAACATTGAAGCTGTGTACATCTTCTTTGCAAGCAATGTCATTGCCAAGAATCCATACTCATTCTTGAATATGAGCTTGTCTCGATAGTACTTATCTTCAACTTTACAGTTTATTGCAACATACTCAACGAACTTAGGTATTACTGATTCTACAAATAATCTCAATCCCAATACAGATGCAAGAATACAACTTTCTTTGTGATTGAGTGTTCTGGTCTGGAATGCATCTATATACGATGCAAAATGAACCATCAGTGAGTCAGTATCAGTAACACATACAATGTGTCGTATCATATTATCTGCTCTAACTTCATTACAGTTTAACATGAATGGATATACACAGTTATCAATGACTGTTTTACATATATGATCCAAATACGACGCTATCTCATCAGGTGCTTTAACACCGAAACCTACCAGGTTGAGTGATTCTTCAGTTATATTGGATATATCAAACTTATGTGCTTTTGCATATTGTGCAACGACATTAACTTCATTCTGAACATAGTTTGTTAAAACATATTTGATATTGAATGCTAACATGAGTTTTGACAAATCAGACTGTGTTAATGTTGATAAATATTGCTTAAGAACTTTGGCATCGTCCATTGTAACATTATTGGTTTTAGATATCAATCTATTACCTACTTCGTCAGGAGTAAAGCTATCAACTATTAGTTCTCTGTCTTCTTCAGGTGTAGTCAATACTATGTGAATCATATCATATAATTCATTTATACTATTCATGTTTGACCAAAGCCCACTATCTGTGGAGAACTCCAAACAGCAAATTAATGTCGTTGTTATATTCTTAGCACTTTGGGTTGTTGCTGGTGGTATATATGCGGAATAAAACGGTGACATCGTTGTACCTGATCCACCATAATCAGCGTTCATAATTACCTTTACATTTATCTGACCAACATAAAGGTTCTTATACTCAACTGATCCTTTTGGATATGTGTACATCTTCTTCTTAGTAACCCCTCTTCGTTTATCTAGCTTTTCAAGCATCTTAACCGTCGGGGATATTTCTTCAGAATGCTGTTTGAAGAATGTACCATTTCCAGATATAATTGGTTTTCGTTGTTCAATCCATTCAAAAGTATTGATTATCGAGGTTTCTATCAATTCACCAGTTACGTTATTATGCAACCTACATGGTATGTCACGTATCTTTTGCTCTATGAACTGATAGAGTATTTGTTTGACTCTCCCTGGATCGACATTTGGATGTGAAGCAACATAGATATCACATACTCTTTGAACATACGTATCAACAATATTCATTTACTTCTTCCTTTCTTGGAGGTGATTTTATGGATTATAATGATCTAACTAATAAACCAACTATCAACGGTGTCGAATTAACTTCTGATATGGAAGTATTTGACATTGGTATATGTGAAATGACACCCGAGATGGTGACCGAAATATTTGCAGAAACTTTCGGTGTTGTATTTTAATTTTGACCATTAGTCCATCAACTACATAAAAATCATATACATATTTATTATGTAAATAATTAATGAAATGAGGTTTTAAATATGTTAAAATTCATCCAGTCTAGTATTAAAGACAGAGGATTGCTCGATGACAATACATCGTCATCTCAAGGTGATGATAGCAGTGCAATTCTTGAATTTGCAAAAGTGTTTCAGGAGCTTGATGATCTGAGTATGGGAGGTACTGACGACCCTGGTGATACAAGAAAAATTGGAAGTATTGACATTCCGATTGATGAAGATGTTGAAGCAGAGGTAATTGAGTTTAATCTATCAGATGGAAGAATCAACGATGTTCCGGGTGATGCGAGTGTCATGGAGTCAAATTACAGCACTATGAAGTCTTATGAAGATTTCTGGCAGGAGGCCACTGACACAATTAGTAGATTCCCGAGAGAATCAAATGATTCTTTTGAAAAGAGAGTCAGAGCTAAAGCTGATAAGATGTATACTGAATATTGTAACTATGTTATTCAGGAAGGTCTATTCGGCTTTGGTATGATAAATATAAACGATTCACGTGTTCCTGCAAATGTAATGGTTGATTTCGGATATGTTGATAATGGTAAGGTTAAGATGCCTTATATCGTGAAGATGCCCGTATTCTTCCAGACAGATAATAAGCATCGTATTCATAAGAAACAATTGGATTCCATAAATCAGTCGGTTGAAAGAAACGTATGGGGTGGATCATTCCCTGATATGGTACTTGATTATCTACAGAAGAACTATCCTGATGATATGAAGGACGTTACTGACGTATGGCAGGTTGTTACTCCTAAGAGATTACTCGTTCCTGTAGATCCGATGGATTCATTTGTTGTACTTCTTGAGGTTGAATATGATTTTGATGACAAGCCTGATTACTGGAAATGGTCATCTAAAATCAATGGTGGTTCTAAGAAATCATTTACAAATTCATCAGATACTGGTTTCACCAATGATTCTAATATAGCAGCATCATTAAGCGGATTCAAATCTAAGAAGGATGTAATCAAGGAAAATTTCGAACTGAAACGTCCTAACAGATTTGGTAGCGTGGTACAGGAATCTATTGATTTCGGTGAAGGTGACAGCACAAATGGTGATACTAATACCCCACCAAGTCCCGATAACATGAGCTTGGATAGTAATCCTAGTGTATCAGTTGATGGTGATTCAACACAGTCTGTGGATAGCCAGCTCAATGGAACAAATGATGTTTCAGATGATATAGCTAATAAGGTATCTGAAGAATTAGCTAATGCTGAAAATGACAATAATCCAACAGATGTTCAATCTGATGATCTGTCTGTTTCAGATGAACCTGATCTCCCTACAGATGATTCAACTCTCGAAGAACCAACATCTGATAACATGAATATTGATCAACAGATCGATGATCTCAGTAGTACAGATGGTGGTGTATCATCCAACATCGACATCGATAACATGACACTTGATGAACTCATCGAACAGGGTACTCAACGACTCAAAGGTATGACTCTCGCTCAGATTAAAGACTTCCTCAATGGTGGTGACAATGCTTCTATTGATGGTATTGATGATCCTAATGAAACAATTGAAGGTCTACAGGAAGCTTTCATTAATGGTACAGATGAAGATATTATTCAAGAAATGACGATCCTCACAAAAAAGAATATCAATAGAACAATTGATGTTTCATTAAGAAACGCTCTTGGTATCCTGAATGACAGTGAAAAAGACGTAAACACAATCATCACTGAATTCAAGAAGGAAGGTAAGAAGCTCAATAAGATACTTTCTAAAGCAGCTAAGATGAAGAAGGTTTATGACGATAATGAGCGTTCTGAGATCGCTTCACTTAATAAGTGTCTCGTTGATCTAATGGCTATAATGAAGACATCTGATATGAAGACTGATGCTGGAACAGTTAAGAGAATGATCAAAGCGTTTGCTGCTCAGGCTGCAGTTGTTGCTAAGATCGTTGAAGGAAAGAATGGAGGTAAGGATAATGGCTAATACAGATATAAAAGGACTCATCGATAGCATTATCGATAATACAAATAATTCATATCCTTCTAAAGGAGAATACAATAGTATCACTAATTCCGAACGTCCTCCTGTGACATTTGATAAAGGTGAATACCGTAACAAACTCAGCATGTTTGTTCTCAAAGATGTTATCACTGGAATGATGCATGATGATACAGCTAATGCTGATGAGTTGATCGATAAGGCTATTGATAAACATATGAAATGTGGCTATGGTGGTTCATGTTATAATTATCTCACACAGGCTCGTGACGCAGTTAACTCACCGATGATTTCAGATATCATTCAGGAGATTGATAACGAGACTGATGAAGTTGCAGAAAAGATCAGTAAGACCAAAGATGCTTCTCATGCTGATAACACGACAGATGCTAAGGATCTTCTCAAGAATGTTGAAAACTACGATGAGTTCCGTGAGAAGATTAAGACACAGGTTTCTGAACAGGTTGTCAACGACGTAACTAAAGTACTCGTTGATAGTAATGATGCTCCTTTATTTGATGATCTCGATAAGAAGCTTGCTGAAAAGAAAACTACTCAGTCTGATACGATGACGAACGAATCCGTTATTCTCAGAATGACTGGTGTCATTGTATCCGAATCAGCTATTGCTGGTGAAAAAATAACTACAAATGAAGGTATCGAAATGGCTATCGTTGAATACTGTATGTTCCAGATGGATAGACTATTCAAACAGCATCCTGTCAATGCATCATATAAAAATTACATGAAATAAAAAAGAAAACAAGACAAAAAAGAATGAGCCCGTTATGGGCTCATTCTTTTTTTGTTCACTTCTCTTCGATCACATCACCGTTGATAGCATTATCAACGGCGTTAGCGACATTCTTAGCCTGGATCGGCTTCTTGAGGACATACTGGTCCATCTCCGATCTAAGCTTCTTCACCTTCTTAGTGGTTCTAACGTTGGTTATTGTGTTGAATGTTCCGAGACCCAAAGATGCGATTGAGATTGAGCCAATAACGATTTCCTTAGCATTCATATTAAACAACATAATATCTCCTTCTTGCCTGAATTTTTCAGGCTGGTTTGTTTCGGCGGTTGTCCTTCCGCCAGATTATGTATAGAAGTAAGACGCTATGTCTTCTTCTATTCATATTAATAATATATATATAGAAATTTAAAATAATAGGAATTTTATGGTTACATAAATAAATAATATTTTTAAATATATATTATTATAGAGATGAAAGGGGGTGTATATACCATGAGTATGTCTATTGAAGAAGCAAAAGCCTTAATGACACCTGAGTCTATTGATAATCTCAGGAATCACACAACAACCAAACCGGTCATAAATACCAGCAATAAAGTAAATAACGACATATTGATGCAGGCGTTATGTCGTGCTGTGATGGATGATGTAATACATTACACATCACTCGATGATAGACTGGTTAAGTTATTGAACTCAGAAACAAATACTTTATCACAGAATAAACTGGGTTCGATACTCTCTAGTTTGAGAAAACATCAAGCAAATTTAGTATGCTGTATATCGCTTATGACGGCTGATATGTCCACTGTTGTAAAATCATGGAACTTCGTCGGTCCTGATGTTCGTTTCAATGGAATGTTCGATTATATATTGAACAAGTTTGAGATAACACCAACGATGATAAGAACCAAGATGGTTAGTACATTGAAACCAACAATAGTAAATAACATAGGTCAATTGGTATCAAAGTATTTATCAATGGAAACTGATGATGCTAGAAATAGTATCGTTGTATCAATCAGCACAATTAATAGACTGGTGAATATGTGTGATCATTTGTTATTTGCAGAATTCAAAGAGTTATAAAGTCTGCGTCATATGTGTGGGGATTATCCCCACACATATTTTTTGTTTAATTATCTTAATCCCAGTATATGTTTGAGATCTTTGATAAATGATGTAAGATCCTCTTTGGTATATGAAACAAGTTTGTTTAAATCATCATCACTCAATTCATGACCGAATCTTTCTTTTATTATTTTTTTCATGTTGCGTTTGTTGAATTCCTTATCCGTGCCTAAAGGATATAGTACATGATTCATCGGTTCATATAAACCAGATATATCATCCAAACAAACGAAGGGTTGTGTATGTTCATTAAACATTATATGTCACTCCTCACACATTTTGGTAATCTGCTGACTTTCATCAGCATTGCATGTATCATCAACACAATCGTTATCATCGTCTTTATAACAATCACATGTTTCACCCGGATCCAAAGATGCACCACAACGTTTACATGTGTGATAATACGTGTTCTTCATAAGCTCACCACCTCTCGGTTTTTAATGTTAAATATATGGTGAAATAAATATAAAGGAGAAATGTTATGAATTACATACAGGAAGCGACAGCATTTAATTCTGGTAATAATTTTGTACCGACTAGTTCGAGATACTGTTTACCGAATCAACCGTCCGATGTATCGGTATTTCTGTTATCGAACTCGTTCGAGTATGATATAGAATTGATAAAGAAGATGCCGTCACCAAGAACTCATTTCAAGAGTATAATTCTACCAACAACAGTGAATGATAGACTAGGTACTAGTCCATTTAAATATACAATGGCTAAGAACGATTATAGTTCTAAATTAAGATACCTGTCCAATCAGAAAATGGTTCCACAGATATCTATCATTCAACCTCCATATCCGAAAGAAATTAAGGCGAACGTATATGTGTCATTATCTGATCTAATAAAGGCTTCTAATAAAGTATTCAGAAATCTCAGTGATCAATATATCAAGGATAATATATTCAGTATATTTGAACGATTCATGAACATATTCAATTTCTCAAAACAAAAAGTACTGATTATTGATACTACTCGTTTTGAGATATGTGCAGATCCATCAGATCAATCTTACAAGAGTGATATCATAAATGCTTTATTAACAGCTTATGTTGTTAATCCCGATAAAGTGAAGAAGCTGAATTGGACGATAATATTCAGACATGATGTAGATTATAAGTTCAACCTATTCAATTTCGAAAAACGTGATGTTGGAAGAATGAAAAGCATGTTGTCTACTATTGGTACTAAACATAACGTATACAGTGATGATGACATCGATTCATTTGAGGACACAGTCGGTGAAAAGATTGACAATGATATTGATAATCTAAATAATGAAATCGATATTGATGAAGTTGATGATGATACTGATATTGATGTTAGTAGACTATCAGCAGTCAACAAATCATCCACATCAGATATCAAAAATACAATAAATGCTTTGGCTTCACAAGCTGGTCACACTGAAACCGCTGATAAGAAAAAGGATACTATGTATGATTCTAAAACATTTGCTATTAATGCGGAACTAATGAAACGAATCAATCCCGCAAGTAATGTTGTTAATAATTATGATAGTATATCAGATTCATTGAAATCCGGTGATGATAAACCGGTTGAAAATGAAATGATTGATTCTGCTTCAAAAGCTTTAAGTAGTAACATGGTTCCGACCAATAGTACAAGTGTGATGAATACAGTTACTTCTCCTCGTGAACAAAGTATACGTGCTAATATAGGACAATTAAAACTGAATGATTCTAAGGTAAAAGCACTAACATCTATCACTGATATACCTAAACCCCCACCAACCAGACCTTTGAAAATAACTACAACTAACCCAGCAGCTTTACTAGGTTCTTCATTTGCCAATATAAACAAAGCATATGAAGAAAACCTATTGGATTCAGATATAATATCAACATTCATGAATCTAGGTAATCTACCAGGTGGATATGATGTAACTGATATCGATGTAACCGACATTAGTAATGTAACGTCATTAATTCATAACTGGAAGGTTAGTTTGAAACATAAGTCTTCCGGCAAATCATCGGTCATAAATATAAGAGTACCCAAAGTAATGAATGGTAGATTCTACAATAATGGTGTATGGTATAATATTGGTAAACAGGATTTCCCGATACCGATTCTGAAGATCAATAAGAAAACGGTAATGCTCACAAGCAACTATAACAAAATTACTGTTGAAAGATATGATACACGTTCATTGGTTGATATCACCATATTCGTTAAAACAGTATTATCAGTATCAGATGATAAAGGTAAAAACAAATATATCACCAATGGTAGTTCTGTTAATACCAACTCGATATTCATTTCTACAATCGAATACGATGAATATGCAAAACGTTGGTTATCTTTCATAAACAGAGATGTTAATTGTGAGATATATTTCAACCGCCAACAGTGTTTGAAATTGTATTCATTTGTGTCAGTTAACAATAACGAATTCTGTTGTGGTATGATAAACAAAGTACCGATAGTCCTTAACACTGAAACGGGATTGACTCGTGATGGTTTAACATTAACAGACATGATGTTATCAACTCTTCCTCCTAATCTACAGGAATTTTATAAGAAAACAAAACCCGGAAAATTGTCAATGTATGCACAAATCACGATTGGTGAAAAGATTCCTCTCGGTGTTGCAATTGCAGCTTGGGAAGGAATGACTAATCTACTGAAGAAGTCTGGATGTAAGTATCAGTACGTCGACAAATCATTTGATGATAATAGATTCTTTGTAATTCAATTTAAAGATAAGAGTTTGGCAATTGAAAATACAACAACAAATCAGTTGATATTCAACGGATTCTACCGTATAAATACAAAGGGTTATCAGACATCTGACTTTGAAACACCTATAATGAATTCTAATTCAGTATTCATTGATATCTTCAATCAGTTATTCTTCAAACAGTTCTCACAATTAACTCCCTTTATCACATACTTTAACTTCTTCGTCGATGTAATCACAAAGGATGTGTGTGATCACTATAATCTCCCTAATGACATTTCAGGTATGTTAATATATGCAGCTAGAATGCTTTCCGATAATAATTTCACATCAGAACATAATGCTGCTCTATATAGAATCAGATCGTCTGAGATTATACCAGCTATCATACATTATGAATTAGCAGTTGCTATATCTAAACATAGCAATGTGTTGGGTAGCCAGAGTAAGGGTAATAAATTAATTGTAAATCCTAATGCAGTAATAATAGAACTGATGAAACAACCAAACGTATCAACATCATCAGCATTGAGTCCAATGGTTGAACTTCACGACAAGGAGAATATAACAAAGAAGGGTTGGAGAGGTATCAACAATGATCGTGCTTACTCAGTTGATAAACGATCATTCAACGATACAATGATTGGTAAGATGGCTATGTCATCACCTAACTCAGCCAATATTGGTATTAATCGTCAATTGGTTATTGATCCTAAGATTGAATCAGTTCGAGGATATACTGCCGTTGAAGATGCTAATAATAACTACAGTGATTTTAACTTAGCATCATTTTCCGAATTACTTACACCTGGTACTGTATCTCGTGATGATGCTATCCGTACAGCTATTGCAACATCACAGACTGATCACATCGTTGCAACAGATGCAGCACAACCAGTGTTAATTTCTAATGGTCTTGATGAAATAGCACCATCATATCTTAGTGAGGAATTTTCTTATGTTGCTGAAGATGATGGTTCCGTATTGGAACTCAATGAAGATTACATCATTATTCAATATAAAAAGGATAATAGAAAGAAAGCAGTCAATATCAATCATAAATATTCATTCAATACTGGATCCGGATTCTATGTTGATAACAAATTGAAGACTGATTTCAAACAGGGTGATCGCTTTAAGAAGGGTGAAATTATTGCATACCATGAGAATTATTTCACTAAAGATTCAGCCGGAATAGTCAGACTTAATATCGGACCAATTGCAAAAGTAGCATTTTCTGGTTTGTACTCAACATATGAAGATGCTGGATTGATGACAACTAAGATGTCTAAGAAATTGGGAACTAAGTTATCAATGATGCAGGATAAGATAATATCAATAACAGACGATATTGAAAAGATTGTGCAGGTCGGAGATGAGGTTGAAATATCAGATCCATTGATAGTATTTGGTTTAGGTGACACCGGTGACAAGTCGGTCGATAACTTCCTTAAATCATTTATAACTGATAAAGATGGACCGAACGCGTTATTGAGCAATGCTAAACGTGTTGTGAAGTCTAAATACGCTGGTAGAGTCGTTGATGTACGAATGTATACAAACAAGCCAATGGATAAACTATCTCCTTCACTTCACAAATTATTCTCCGAATACTACAAGAAAAATATTGAGAAACGTAAGATACTTGATCGTCATGATAAGAGTGATGGTGTGTATAAGCTCGACACATTGTACTCATTACCTACAGGACCAATTAAGAGTCCTACGTTAAAAGGTAGAACATGTGATGTATTAATTGAGATATACATCGAGCATGGTGATGAGGTATCTATCGGTGATAAGATAGTCGCTTATGGTGCTTCTAAACAGGTTATATCTGAAATGGTTCCTGAAGGACTGGAACCTTATGCTGAATCAGATCCTTCTGAAGAAGTTAGTGTATTCGTCAGTCCAAGTTGTGTACTGAAACGTATGATACCATCATTGATAATAACTGCTTCAGGAAACAAAGTGCTTATTAATCTAAAAAAACAAATCGGTGAAATATGGAATTCACAATAAAAAAGAAGGGGTCCCAATGGGACCCCTTCTCTTCCTTGTTATCCATTGACGATAAAGTCAATGGCATTACCGGCAATTTCCTGACCCTCGAAGAGGTCTTCCTCTTCGGGATCATCATCGCCTTCAAGGAAGTAACTGTCGTTTGACAGTTCATCCTCGAGGAAGAGAGCCCTGGCGATTACCAGGGCTTCATTTTCCGAGCGAGCCCATACGGTATACATACCGTATGTTTCGCTAGCGAGTTCTTCCTCTTCAGGTGTGACATCTGATGTCACATTGATTTCTCCCATCCAATGACCGAAGTCATTGGTTGAGAGATCCGATAAATCAATGATGTACTTGCGTACACCGAGTGTTTCAATGCGTGATCTTCTCATACGGCTCTCCTTCTCGTGGGTTTGATACTCAGTTATTCCTTCTGGGTAATATGTAGAGATAAGACATAAAATCTTTCTCTGTTCATATTAATAATATATATATGAAATATTGAAATAGTAGATGAAGGTGGGGTTAACCCCACCTTCATATATAATCCATAATAAAAATATATTTTAAGTAAACTTCGTAAATAAACCCAAACACACCCAAACACACCCAAACACACCTCGCACCCCATTTTCAGGGAGCTCAGAGAAAATTTCGATGTCAAAAAATACCAATTTTTTAACTTTTTTGAATGGTTTTTAAATTTTTCGGCATTTTTGTTTAACTTTTGGGTCATTTTTGACCCAAAAAAGAAATACTGATATAGAAAAATTTTTTCACAATTTTATTTTATCAGACATATCATATAAAAACTTTTTTAAAATTTTTATATTTTATCAGAAAATTACACGGGAGTTAACCTTTTTTCATATTTTTATTTTAACTTGTTAATTTTAATTATTTCCCGATATTGTTGTTGAATCTGTTGTGGTTTTACATGTTTGATTTTTAGACTTTGAGATAATGAACATTCTCAATTAATCTTAGAAAGGAATGATAATTAAATGAATATAAATTATGATCAATCATTCTATGATCAACATCATTATCTTAAAGGAATGAGAAATGATGTTGTATCAACTAATGATACAAAATGGGGTAACTTTGTTAAACGTTATCAAACATTATTAGATATCAAATCAAACTTACTCAATGAACAACCTTTCAGTGTTATAGGTAATAACAGAGGATTTGATGATTTACTCAATCTAATGATGAAATCTAATTACACATTTGAAGATTTGAATGAATCATTGATAGATACTTACAGAGTTTCATTACAGAAT